>NZ_JAGIKX010000002.1:0-217040 GCF_017874635.1 Virgibacillus alimentarius | reverse complement strand
GGATACTCAAGAGATTGAACCGCCGTATACGGAACCGTACGTACGGTGGTGTGAGAGGTCGACTAACCAAGTAATGGTTAGTCACCTACTCGATTTATTTATGTGAGGAAAACGAACGCATGATTGTCTTAAAATAGAGAGTATAGTATTCGATTTATCGAAATTACTTTTGTTGATTAAAGTGTATCCGCGTTTTATTTTGTACTTTATGTCATGAAAGGCTCGTCTCTTGTCATATACCTATAATAAATAGGTATTTGCCTACAGAAGGAGGGGAGGACATGGAACTGATTGGTAACTATCTGATGGCTTATATTGAATTAGGAGGATTATTTGCACCAATATTATTCATAAGTTTCCATTTACTTCGGCCCCTATTTTTTATACCAGTTGTATTTATATGTATCTCTGGGGGCGTGTTATTTGGAACTGTGGCAGGAACTATTTATTCGATTATAGGAATTACTTTATCGAGTATTATTTTTTATGGTGTAATCCGATGGATGCCAAAGACATTAGATAAACTTCTCAGTTTAAAGACAAAATTAATAGGAGAACAATCCAAATTTACAATGTCGCAGATCGCACTCCTTCGACTTATCCCTTTTATTCATTTTCATCTTTTATCTATATGTTTAATTGAAATTTCGAGGAGTTTTAAGGATTATATGAAATCATCTTTATTATCTAATATTCCTTTAGCTTTTGTGTATACTTCGATTGGGAAATGGATTTCAAATTTATCCCCACTTCATGTTTTTATCTTTTTAGCGGTGTTACTGTCATTGATTTATATACTAAGAAGAAAAGAAATCAATATTAAATGGGAAGATTTTTTCCAAGTAAGTACTTATTGATACCATTCATACGTGTGAATGGTATTTTTTTTGATTAGTATCCAAGAGGTTGTTATTAATAAAGGATTATCTTTGAAAAGGTGAATCAAAGGCAGCGATTGAAATCTATGGAGATTCCTACATTAGCAAAAAAATATGCGAAAATAGCCTTTTTAATAATGCAATATGTTACAATCGAAAAAAAGGGGAAAGAGGTTAGCATTCGTGGATTGGAATACGTTGTTTACAATGCAAGAGAAACTTGATGAATATATTGAAGAAAAAAACAATATAAAAAATACGGATGTTTTTCGGGAAAAATGCTTAGCTCTGTTAGTAGAGCTCGGTGAATTAGCGAATGAAACACGGTGTTTTAAATTTTGGAGTAAAAAGCCAAGAAATGATGATTCTGTGATTTTAGAAGAATACGTAGATAATATACATTTTCTTTTATCGCTAGGGATTGAAAAAGGATACCGATACACAATGATTCCAGAGGTAAGAGATACTTTATCTGAATCAGAGCAGTTTATGCATATATTTGACGCATGTGTACAATTTAAAAAAGAGCCAACCAAAAATAATTATGAGCATTTATTTAACCAATATCTATTGCTCGGAAATTTGCTTGGTTATAATGAAACAGATATACAAGAAGCTTATTTCAAAAAAAATGAAGTAAATTATGAAAGACAAAATCAAGGGTACTAATGATACTTTTTAAAAATTGTATTCTTTCTAAGAAAACAGATATAATGAAAGGGTAGAAAGTATTAAAAGGAGGATAAATTTACATATGGCAAAAACAGATGAAACACTTACGATGTTAAAGGATTTAACAGATGCAAGAGGAATTCCCGGTAATGAAAAAGAAGCAAGAGAAGTAATGGAAAATTACATAAAGCCTTATGCTGATAAAGTGTATACGGATAACTTAGGAAGCTTAATCGCAGAAAAAATAGGAAATCAAAATGGGCCTAAAATTATGGTTGCAGGACATTTAGATGAGGTTGGCTTTATGGTCACTCGTATTGATGATCAAGGTTTTATTTACTTCCAGACTGTTGGCGGATGGTGGAGCCAGGTTATGCTGGCACAACGTGTAACTATTTTAACGGCCAAAGGGGATATCACAGGTGTGATCGGCTCTAAACCACCGCACATTTTATCTGCTGAAGCGCGAAAAAAACCTGTAGAAATTAAAGACATGTTCATTGATATCGGTGCATCCAGTAAAGAAGAAGCGAGCGAATTTGGTGTGCGTCCAGGTGATTCTATCGTACCGTATTTTGAATTTACTCCTTTAAAAAATGAAAAGATGTTACTAGCAAAAGCTTGGGATAATAGAATAGGCTGTGCAATAGCTATTAAAGTGTTAACGTTGTTAAAAAAAGAGGATCATCCAAATATCGTATACGGTGTAGGAACAATCCAAGAAGAAGTTGGTTTGCGCGGGGCGAAAACCGCGACAAATATGATTGCCCCAGATATTGGTTTTGCAGTTGATGTTGGAATAGCTGGTGATACACCAGGAATAAGTGATAAAGATGCTGACAGTAAATTAGGTGAAGGACCTCAAATTATTTTATATGATGCATCCATGATATCGCATAAAGGTGTACGTGAATTGATCATAGATACTGCAGAGGAACATAATATACCTTTCCAATACGCAACAATGGCAGGTGGGGGAACAGATTCGGGTTCCATTCACCTAACTGCTAACGGAGTTCCTGCATTGTCGATCACTATAGCAACGAGATACATTCATTCGCATGCAGCAATATTACACCGAGACGACTTTGAAAATGCTGTAAAATTAATCGTTGAAACAATAAAAAAATTAGATACTGATACAGTAAAGGAAATTAAATTTGCGTAGGTTTATTCATATATTGTGATAGGAGAAGATCAGCAATTATTCTGTTGCTGATCTTTTCTATGCTAAATCATTCTTCATTATTTTATTTACATAATTCTTTGTCTCACGGAATGGGGGAACCCCCTGATGTTTATCAACATTACCTGGTCCTGCATTATAAGCAGCGAGAGCAAGTTCTTTGTTTCCGTTATATCTTTTTAGCATTTGACTTAAATATTTTGTTCCAGCTTCGATATTTTGCTTAGGATCAAACGGATCAGATACACCTAACCCCAGTGCTGTTCCAGGCATCAATTGCATCAGACCCTGTGCACCTGCAGAACTTTGTGCTTGTACATTATAATTCGATTCTGCCATAATGACAGAATGAATGAGACTTTCATCGACATTAAATTTTTTTGCCGCTTCCTGTATGTATTGATCAATCGTTGCAGACACAGGATCATGAGTGACCTTGGACCTGGATTGGAGAGAAGAAGCATTATAATTAATAGGATAATGATCATTGCTCGCTTTTTTGTTCGTTTTATTTAGGGCAGTTGCTTCATTTATCTTTGCTTGTAGCAATTGCCTAAATGCATTTGGCATCGATGAATCATGAGATATCCCGTTATTATTCATTCTATGTACGGACATTACTTGATGTTGAATCAGTCGCTGTAAATCGTTTGTTTCCATTTAGTTATTCCCTCCTATAATATATTTTTATTTTACTACAAAAGACCCATAAAACAATGTTCGATTTATAAGGATATTACATTTTCATCTGATTTACTTAAAATATTTTTGTAAAAGGGATCTTCTCCAATACAAAATACACGATCACAGAGATGATTAATTTCATCCATATCATGTGTAGTGTAGACAATTATTTTTTCCTTATTTATTGCATGTTCTAGCAGATAATTACCAATTTCTTTTCGTGACTTAAGATCAATTCCTACAGTTGGCTCATCTAATAATAATACAAGTGGATTATGGATCAGACTGATTGCTAAATTTAATTTACGCTTCATTCCACCTGAAAGTGTTTTTACTGGCTCTTTCCACTTTTCAAGTTTCATATCCAAGCACAGTTGTCTTAATTGTTCTTTATTCTTTCTTTTCCACGATAATTTTTCAAAAAAGATCATATTTTCCTCAACTGTAAACTCTTCCCAAACAGCAATCTCTTGAGGTACAAAGCCAATTTGTTTACGAATATTTGTTTTATTTTTTTGATAAGGTTCACCATTTAAAGCTACCGTACCTTTAGAAGGTTTTAGAGTTGTTGCCAGTATACTGAGTAAAGTAGACTTTCCTGCACCATTTTCTCCAACAAGTCCTATAATTTCTCCTTTAGCTATAGAAAAAGAAATATCATTAAGTATCAACTTTTTTCCGTAAGATTTTGTTAATCCGTGTGCATTAAGCATTGTATTTCTCCTTTCGCCCACACCATAAACCTAATAAAGCAATCAATATAACAGACCATAAATAACTTATTTGTCCTGATAGAAAGGCATGAAGCGGGTTAAAATATTCTACCCCATTATAATTTCTTGTAATGCTTTCAATTGGGAGAATAGCTCCACTTGCAATTGATAAAAATAAAGTAATGATAAATGAAACACTGTAAAATAAGAATATGTTCTTAAAACATAAGGCTAATAGAAATGCTCCTGTATTTAACATTAACCGAAAGGAGAGGATTGCACCAATGAAAGATAAATTTACCGGTTCTTTTAAAAAGGTATGAAATATACCGATCGCCACCATATCAAACATTAGAAAAAGGATCGTGTACAGTAAAAAGTTATACAATAAGTATTTTTTCCATGTAAAGCGTATAAACACAAAACGTGGTAAAATATTTGCATTCTGCTCTTTTATCAACCAATCAAATATAAATAAAGTAGTTAAAATACTTAATAATGCCCAAATACCCCAGGTATCCAAAGTGAATAATTCCCTTTTTGGTCCTTGTTTATCCGTATTGGAAAAGGTAAATTTGGTATAAAGTAGGTTTTCTTCTTTTTGAATGGATTTGCTTTTATTTATAATTTCCTTCCAAGACCATTGTTCTTTTTGTGGGTATTGTTCACTTAGATGTTGGATAATGTGAGCAGCTTTTGATCTGCTGGTTTCTTGTTGAGCATAGGATATTATCATTTCTTTGATTGGTGAAAAGGCAAAGGATAAATCAGATTGATAGCTTGTAATTAATTGATTACGCTTTCCTTGACGTATTTTCTCTTCGTATCCCTCGTGTATGATAAAAACGCTATCCAGCTCATGCTTCTTTAGCCGGTGAAGCGCATCGTCTTCGGTAGTTTCATAAACCCGGATAAAAGGTGTTTCTTTTATGTGCTGATAAAGTTCCATTGACGAGTTTGTTTTTTCTTCCAATATAATTCCAACGGGAACTTTTGTATCCGATTGAATGATATTCATTAAGTTTATAATAGCAAGTGTAGTAAGAATAGGGAACAATAACCAAAATAACAGGCTGAGCCACTGTTTTTTAATATGAATCAAGCGCGTCTTAAGGATGTCTCTCATTGCTGGACACGCTCCTTTCCTAATGAAAGTCCCATAAGGATTAACAAACCTGCCCCGTTCATTAATAGCAATGGAAGATAATCAGCATAATAACGTCCGTTTAAGACAATTTCCTGAAGCCAATGAAAAGTCACACTAGAAAAAATATAAGGCATAAATGATTGAATTTGTAATGGATAGTAAAGACTCGGTATAAAAGACCCGCTTAGCATTAATATAATACCTAGTATGGTTAATTGTAAAAACAGTCGAAGTTTCATTGCAGCTATCAATGTTTCTATCACCGCAAATGTAATGAGTAAAAGTATGCTATAAAGTCCCATAATAATGCTAATTCGCAGGTAGTTCGCTCCCCACACTTGAAAAGATAAAGAGTAGTTTAATATAGCAAACGAAATAATTGCAAATAAAGCAGTAACGAGTAATGTAACGAGCATTCTAGCAAAAATTTGATGCAGTTCTATAACCCCATAAAGTTTCATCCGCGTTTTTATACGCTGTGTTTCTTCTCTATGTAGAAATGTATAAATGATAAAAATCCAAATGGATATGGTTATAAACCAGCTGGCAATACTAAAATAGTCTGTTGGGGATGATGTAGCCTGGTTTTTTAATTCTTTTTGGTCTATGAGTTTATCCTTTCCTATTGTATAAAATAAAAAGTTCTTAAATTGCTCAAACAACATGTCATGTCGTGTTTCATCATCAATAGCCAATGCCTTTGCAAAATGATTAATGGTTAAGATATTAGCTTGTGAGGTACGAATATGTCTTGCTACGCTGTCAATTAGTTCTTTTATTAAGTGACTCTCTGTCACTTGGTTTGGATTCCCTTTGATAGGTATTGTAACAGGGGTTCCATTATACAAGTTTTTGGTAAAGTTTTTTGGTAGTTCTATATAACTGCTGATCCTATTTTTGTTTATACCATTGATTGCTTCATTTTCGGACATATTGGCTAGTTTAATATAATCTCCTAATTGTGATGTTTCGTCAATCATTTCAACAACTAATTGAGTTTCTTCAGATTTATCCAAATCGACTATTCCAACTTTAATCGGTTTACTGTCTGGGGGTGAGAAAAAAGCCACAATGATTGTAACAATTAATCCAATAGTAATGATTGGCAGAAGCAAAAGAAGAGGAAGTGAGATCCACTTCCTCCGTAATTGTATAAAGTTGTTTTTAGTAAAAAGGAACATCTGTCTTAAAAAGTTCATACAATCACATCCAGTTCATTAAAAGCTCATTCCTGGTCCGCCCATAATACCAAGAAACCACTGTTGTGCTTGAGGAGCTACATCTGTTTCGAAATAATTCTTGAGTTCATCCACATTCATACTACCTAGATCTTTGATATTATCTTCTTTAGGCATCTCGACACTCTTTATCGTTTTTCCTTTATTTTTAATATGCAGAGAAGCCATTTCCTGGGTAATGTTTAAAGATGGAAATTCAACTGAAAAACTGTGTTCCGCACTCATTTTATCCTTCTCATAATTAGCATTTCCAGTCCAAATCAATTTGCCACTGTCACCATATTGGTCATCTATGGAAAATTGACGCTCAAATTCACGCTTGCCATCTTTTAGCGTACTATTACCTTCGTATGCCAATTCCATATTCTCGGCAGATAGTTTAATAGAATCAGTTGCTTTATCATCTTTGGTTGAAAAATCTCCAGTAACACTTGCTGAACTTTCTTCATAGTCATCTGAAAATGCAAGTTTATAGTCGAAGCTTTGATTGTTATCTTCTAATTTTTGCGTTCCATTCACTGTAAACTTTGCTAATTGGTCTTTTGTTGGTCCCATTTCTACAGAAAATTCGCGCTTAACTATTAATTTGTCTTTTGTCCATATGGTAGACGTTATCCCATCAGGTATTTTAAAATCTTTAAGTCCATCTTGTGCTTCTTTTAAAGCATCATCAAAATCGTTCATCATTTCATCAAAATTCATATCCAAACTAGCGTCTGCCGGCATTCCAAATTGTTGCATTTGAATTTGTTCTTGCATAATTTCTTTTAATCTATCATCTTTTTGCATTTTTTCAAAAATAGCCTTTAAAATATCTTTTACCTCATCCTCGGAAAGATGCATTGTCATTTTTTTGGTGTCTACAGATTCATCGTTTATTTTTACTGTTTCATCTGTAATTTTAAATGCACTATCCGGGAGTTTGTCATAAATCATTTTTAAGTATTCTTCATTGAAATACTTCTGATCTTCTTCAGATAAACCTCGTTTAAAGAAAACTTCAAAGTTTGGATTCTCCTCACCAGTGAATGTCATGGGATCTAGTTCATGAAGGAATTTTCCTATGTCCTTATCTTTTACTTGAAGTAATTCTTCAAGAAATGGCAGGCCGATAGTAGCTTTTTCATCGGTTAAATAAAATTGAACATCGTCAATTTCAATATCCCCAAAACTTCCTTTTATTTCAGAAGCTATTTGTTTTTTTTCCATATCCGCAGAAGTAGTAAGTGTAATTGTTGAGTTATTAATGATTTCTTGTGGACTCATTGCTCCATAGCCTGATGAAGCAGTTGGGTCATTGTATTCTGCTGAAAGGTCTATAACTGTCTCGGTCGGATTATTTTCCGTTTGTTCTAACCAATCAAATTCTGGCTTGAAGCGCTCCTCTACTTTATCCGTAAGAAACTCCATTGATTTTTTTTCTGAAAGGAAGTACTTTTCTTTGTCAGACAAATTTAACATTACATAAGCTGCTACACCACCTCCTATGACAAGAACTGCTGCAATAATAATTGCTACAATCTTTTTTGGAAACCCCTTTTTTTGTCCATCGTTAAGCGTTTCTTCCATTCCTTCTTCTCCTTTCTATTTCTGTTTCATGCTTTCCATATATATGTATTATTCAAGGCACATAATGATAACTAAAAAGCATGTATATTGATTTTATCTCAATTTATAAAATTTAGTCAAATTATGTCGGGAAATATTTTCCTTCTTCAACATAAAAGATGGATTCTTCTTCATTTAGAAATCCATCTTTTTAAAGAATTGATTTATTTTTAACTTGTTGCTTGCTTGACACCTTGTTCTAATGCACCAATCATTTCTTGTTTTTCTTGTTCTCCAGATTGCTTCCATATCAATTCAAAAAGTACTCCTAACCCCGGAAGCATTTTTTCTTCCCCTTTTTGAATAGCATCAACGATTGTTGCTTCTAATTGTTCTTGATCATTGGAAGCAATATTGGACACAATTGCTTTCCGTAAATTTAGATCCATCTAAAATCACCTCTACTTCAGTTAGAATTTATCGATAGTTTGACCGATATAGGCCGAAATATGTATGATATAACAATAATGAAGAATAGGAATGAAAAATATGATAACATCTGTACAAAATCAAAAAGTAAAATATTGGAAGAAATTACAAAAAAGAAAGGGTAGAATTAAGGCTGGGATGTTCCTGATTGAAGGATACCACTTAATCGAGGAGGCTAAGCGTAGTAATTGGGATATTCATGAAATTATTATCAAAGAAGATCAACAGGTTCCGGATTGGTGCATGGACTTTACAATAGAAAAAGTAAACAAAACTGTTTTTCATCACATTGCACAAACGGAGTCACCGCAAGGAATTATTGCTGTTGTTAAGATGAATCAGACAGAATGCTATCCAGGGAATTATATGCTGCTTATCGATGCGGTACAGGATCCGGGTAATCTTGGTACCATGATTCGGACAGCGGATGCCGCTGGATTTGATGCGATTATCTTAGGAGAGGGGACAGTGGATGTATATAATGATAAGGTAATTCGGTCTACACAGGGTTCTCTCTTTCATATTCCTGTTTTACAGAGGAATCTTTTAGAAACAATATCAATATTAAAAAAAGAAGGATTTCGAATATGGGCTTCGGCATTGTCAGGTGCAGAACCATATAATCAAATAGAGGTTGAGGATAAAGTTGCGCTAATTATAGGCAATGAGGGAGCAGGTATTCAAGATACATTGCTTCACGAAGCTGATTCCATTGTAAATATTCCCATCTACGGAAGAGCCGAATCTTTAAATGCTAGTATTGCTGCTGGCATTTTAATGTATTATATTAGAGGATAAAGCTTGCAATTATTTGTGCGATTCTCTATAATGAAAGAAATTTGTCATAAACGACAAGCAATGAAAGAGCTAATTAACATTCATAGGTACGGAACAGGGAAGAAATGTCGTAGACTGAAAACATATCTACCGCAACGAATGTTAATGTTTCACTCTGGAGCTGACACTTAGACCTTGGAATTCAAGTAAAGGTGTTCCGGTTAATTACCGTTATCTTTATTCAAGTTGGACACAAATCATCTATTAAACCTAGCTTGTTTCGCGTAGGTTTTCACTAAGGTGTTAAAAGTGTCAACAAGGGTGGTACCGCGATAAAACAGCCTCGTCCCTTTTTGGGAAGGCTTTTTTTATTTTAAAGGAGGTATTTCAATATGAAAGAACAATTAGAGTCATTACAAAATGAAGCTTTAGATTCCATATCTAAAACACAAGATTTAAAAAAACTTCAGGAGATAAAAGTATCCTTTTTAGGCAAAAAAGGCTCACTAACCAGTGTTTTACGTGGTATGGGCAAATTATCTAAAGAAGAACGTCCAATTGTAGGGGAAGTTGCAAATCGTGTCCGCTCATCGATTACAGCGGCTATTGAGCAAAAGAATGAAGAACTTGAAGCAAAGGCGATAGAAAAACAACTTGAAGATGAAGCAATTGATGTTACACTGCCAGGACGTCCTGTCCAGGTTGGAGGAAAGCATGTACTGACTAAATTAATTGAAGAAATAGAAGATCTCTTTATCGGTATGGGCTTTGAAGTTCAGGAGGGGCCTGAAGTTGAAACAGACTTTTTCAACTTTGAAGCATTAAACTTACCACCAAACCATCCGGCTAGAGATATGCAGGATACATTCTATATTACAAACGAATTATTGCTCCGCACACATACTTCACCAGTTCAGGCACGAACAATGCGGGAATATAAAGGGAAGAAACCCGTAAAAATGATTTGTCCGGGAAAAGTGTACCGCCGAGATAATGATGACGCAACACATTCGCATCAGTTTACACAAATAGAAGGGCTATATATTGATAGAAATGTTCGCATGAGTGATTTAAAGGGTGTTTTAAATAACTTTGCGAAAAAAATATTTGGTCAAGATCGAGAAATCCGTTTACGACCTAGTTTTTTCCCATTTACGGAACCATCTGTGGAAATGGATATATCTTGCAAAATATGTGGTGGAAAAGGTTGTTCTGTTTGTAAGAAATCAGGATGGATAGAGATTCTTGGAGCGGGGATGGTTCATCCGAAAGTACTAGAGATGGCTGGTTATGATTCCAAAGAGTTTTCTGGCTTTGCATTTGGAATGGGACCTGATCGAATTGCTATGCTGAAATACGGTATAGATGATATTCGCCAATTCTATGTGAACGACACACGATTTTTAAAACAATATCATAATGCATAAGGAGGCTATATAAATTGCTAGTATCATTAAATTGGCTAAAAAATTATGTTGACATCGATTCAATAACGCCAGAAGAACTTGCTGAAAAAATTACCAAATCCGGCATTGAAGTAGATGGAATTGAGTATATTGCCGAAAAAAGTAAAAATGTTGTTGTAGGTTATGTAGAAACTTGTGAAAAACATCCAAATGCAGATAAATTAAATCTTTGTCAGGTTGATGTCGGTGATCAAAAATTACAAATCATTTGTGGTGCGCCGAATGTTCGACAAGGTCAGAAAGTTGCTGTAGCAAAACCCGGAGCAATTTTACCAGGGAATTTTAAAATTAAAAAGGTGAAATTACGAGGTGTAGAATCAAATGGTATGATTTGTTCACTACAGGAACTTGGAATTGAGGAAAAGTTCGTGCCAAAGGATACAGCAGATGGCATTTTTGTTTTTCCAAATGACGTTGAAATTGGAGAAGATGTTGAACCATTATTAAATTTAAATGATGCAATTCTGGAATTTGATTTAACTCCAAACCGGGCGGACTGTTTAAGTATGATCGGGATTGCTTATGAAGTAGCTGCAATATTGGATCAAGATATTCATTTACCTGAGGTAAAAATAAAAACCATCACTGAAAAAGCTCAAAATTATGTATCTGTTGAAGTAGAAGATAAGGAATTAAACCCTTATTATGGCGCATTTATTATTAAAGATATTGAAGTTAAGCCTTCACCATTGTGGATGCGTAATTATTTAATAGCGGCGGGGATTCGTCCAATCAATAATGTTGTTGATATTACAAACTTTGTGTTATTGGAGTACGGGCAACCTTTACATGCGTTTGATTATGACCAGCTCCAATCTGAGAAAATTGTTGTAAGACGTGCTAAAGAAAATGAAACGCTTATTACTTTAGATGAAAAAGAAAGGATGTTAACAACAGATAATCTCGTAATTACAAATGGTAAGGAACCGATTGCATTAGCTGGTGTAATGGGAGGAGCAAACACGGAAGTAAGCGAGCAAACAACTACGATTTTACTTGAGGCAGCTTATTTTGATGGTTTTTCAGTTCGTAAAACAGTAAAAGCTACTGGGTTACGCAGTGAAGCTAGTACGCGATATGAAAAAGGAATCGATCCAAGTCGGGTGAAGATCGCCGGTGAGCGTGCATGCCAACTACTATATGAATACGCTAACGGGAAAGTCTTAGCTAATAGTGTGGAAGTTGACTCCTTAGATTGTACTAAGAAAACCGTTGAAATCACAACAAATGAGATTAATAAACGATTAGGGACGGAAATCAGTACTGAGGAAATTGTCTCTATTCTGGAAAAGTTACGCTTTGCTTTTGATCAAGAGAAGGATCATTTTACTGTTGAAATACCAACAAGACGCGGTGATATATCTATTTTTGAAGATATGCTTGAGGAAGTTGCAAGAATATATGGGTATGACAATTTGCCATACACTTTACCGATTGGAGCTGCTGATGCAGGTGCTTTAACACAAAGACAAAATTTAAAGCGGAAAGTGAAAAATTTCATGGAAAGTTCAGGATTAATGGAAGGAATTACATACTCGTTAACGGATCTAAATAATTCCAAGAAATTAATAAGTCCAGATATAGAGGAGGAAAATATAACTCCTGTGAAACTAGCTATGCCAATGAGTGAGGACCATCAATTTTTACGGTTAAGTATTTTACCTGAATTACTTCGTACATTGGCATATAACAATGCTAGGGGCCAACGGAATACAGGTCTTTATGAGCTTGGGTCGATTTTTATTACGGAAGAAGAAATCTTAACGAAACAACCGGAAGAAAAACTACGTTTAGCTGGTGCACTAACTGGAGAATGGATAAGTCATCCATGGCAACAGGAGAATAAAAAAGTTGATTTTTATGTAGTTAAAGGAATCGTAGAAGGGCTGTTTGAATTTTTAAAACTTCCAGCAACATTTAAAAAGGAAAAACTCTCTGATATGCACCCTGGAAGATGTGCAAGCATTGCTGTAAACAATGAACCGATTGGTTTTATTGGACAAGTACATCCGATGTTTGTTAAAAAGATGGACTTAAAAGAGACATACGTATTTGATATCAATATGGAAAAGGTTTTTTCTGCTTATAAAAAGGAACCAGAAACGAAACCCATTCCAAAGTTTCCATCCATTACAAGGGACATTGCTTTTATCGTAGATGAGAATGTCGTCGCAGGCGATCTAAAAGCTTCGATTGAAGAAATAGGGGCGCCTCTTGTGAAAAAAGTACGTATTTTTGATGTTTATCAAGGAGAGAATTTACCGGAGGGTAAGAAGTCTATTGCTTATAGCCTGGTCTATCGTCACCCGGAAAAAACGTTAAAAGATGATGAAGTGGAAGAATCTTACCAACAGATTATCGATGAAGTAAATAAAAAATACGATTCTTATATTCGATCATAAGTAAAAGCAAAAGCCCATCAGGATTTCTTGTCCTGTGGGTTTTCTTTTATAAATATTTCTTTGCTTTATTTGTATTAGCAAAATGTGTTTTAGCACAAGTGTGTAGAACCTGCTTACCTCTCTTTTTAATAATGTTGGCGATGGTTTGGTCAACTAGATAGGAAGCACCTTTCTGTAAAGGAACTCCGATTTTTTTGGATAATTTATCCATTTCATTTAGAAAACTTGCACGTGCTATAATAGATCCTGCAGCCACTGCAAGCGAGTAGCTTTCTGCTTTTGTTATAAAATAAGTTTTTGCTGAAAGTGATTCTTTCTCGGAGCTGATATATTTTTTATATAAACTTGGCTCACAAAATTGGTCAATTAAAATACCTTTTAAAGGTTGATTATTAATTTTTTGCTGCAGGTTTTTTATTGCGTGATGATGGAGCATTGCTTTCATTTTACCTTGAGACCAACCTTTTTTCTGTAATTTATTATACTTTTCATTGCGCAGTACAAGCAGGGAGTAGGGCAAGCGAGATTTTATTATCTCTTTGGATAATTTCCGTATTTGTTCATCTGATATATTTTTTGAATCTTTTACACCCAGTTCACTTAAAGCGGCTATTTGTTCTTTTTTAACATATGTACAAGCAACAGTAATAGGACCGAAATAATCCCCGGTTCCAGCTTCATCCGAACCAATATGCGAGTTGTTAAATAATGTTAAGGGTGGCGTGTATAACGACGTTTTTTGTGATGTAACTTTTTGCTGAGATTTAGGCACTTGTTGTTTGTTCATCCATTTTCCCGCCTCTGCTTCTGGAGACGCTCCTTGAAATAATACCTTTCCAGATTTGTAAGCAGTGATTACGGCGTTTTTGGTTTTCGCTCGAAAAAGGGATCCTTGTGGGGGGTCTTGAAGAAAATGCTGATAATATTTTTTCATTTTATTAATGGTCTCCAAGGTTAATTTATGGACGCTTTGTCCCAATTTCATCTCTCCCATCCTCTGTATATAGTTGACTATAACAAACTCAATTTAAAAAAGAAATGCTTTACTGGTAAATCCATTCGACTAAATAGTTTCGGTTTCCCTAAACCTGATGTTCATGTTAATATAAGGTGAATAATTTTAGATAATAAAAATATAGATTCATATTTCTTAAAATATTAAATTTTTATTGGAGGGTGCATAAATGGCCCATAAAGATAAAATACGTGTATCTGTCGATATTTATAACAGATCATATACAATTGTTGGAGAAGAAACAGCATCTCATGTTCGATTAGTTGCTAGTTTAGTGGATCAAAAAATGCGTGAGATCCAGGAGGCGAATAAACATTTAGATACAACAAGATTAGCAGTTCTTACTGCTGTTAATTCCATGAACGATTATTTAAAATTAAAAGAAGACTATGCAGCATTACTAGGCTCATTAAATAAGAAAGAGGATAAATAAGCCATGGTTACATTAATAATACTTTTCTTTCTCGGATTCGGATTTTTGGCTGGTTTAAAAAGGGGTTTTGTTTTACAAGTATTTCATTTAGTAGGATTTATTATAGCTTTTATTGTTGCATATTTGTATTATGATAAGTTATCTTCAAGCCTTGCAGTATGGGTTCCGTATACAGAATTGCCAAATGATAGCACGTGGGCATCGTTTTTACAATCCCTCCCCCTTGAAAAAGGATTTTATAATGCTATTTCCTTTGCGATTATTTTCTTCGCTACGAAAATTGTGTTGCAGATTATAGCTTCAATGCTTGATTTTGTAGCATATTTGCCAATTTTGAAATCCATTAATAAACTTGCTGGGGCTATACTAGGATTTGTCGAAATCTATCTCATTTTGTTTGTTATATTATACATTTTAGCATTAACACCGATGTCAGGAATACAAGTTTGGCTGAATAGTTCAACGCTTGCATTATTTATCATCGAACACACACCAATTCTTTCTGAATTGATAAAATCATCATGGTTTGCACAAATGAATAGCATATTAACAATCTAGAGGTGTTAAGGATGCCTCATGTACAATTTTCTAAGCAAAGCATATTAAAAAGGCTGATTCAAGTATTAGTGTACACTTTTGTATGTTTCGTACAATAAGTATTACTTTAACTGGAATCAGTCCTTTTAATGAAATGAAGGTATAAAAGAAGGTGACTGGAAAAGTGACGAAAAATAAAAAAGATGTAATAAAATTACTTGAACAAATAGCTATTTACCTAGAAATAAAAGGAGAAAATCCGTTTAAAATATCTGCTTACCGAAAAGCGGCTCAAGCATTAGAACAAGATGAAAGGTCGTTAGAAGAGATTCGTGAATTTACTAACATTAAAGGTATTGGAAAAGGGACAAGTGAAGTCATTCAGGATTATATTGCCAATGGTATTTCTGAAACATTGGAGCAATTAAAACGCGAAATACCAGAGGGATTAATTCCATTACTTCAGCTTCCAGGTCTTGGTGGTAAAAAAATATCAAAATTATATCAAGAACTGGGTATTACAGATGCATCGTCCTTAAAAGAAGCGATTAAAAAAAAACAAGTGGAGAATCTATCTGGTTTTGGAAAGAAAACAGCTGAAAAAATATTAATTGCATTGAAAGAAGCAGGCAATCGACCTGAACGATTACCGATAGCGATGATGCTGCCGATTGCTGAAAGGATACAATCCTTTTTAAGTCATGTTCCTGAGATAAAAGATTTTTCGGTAGCTGGCAGTTTAAGAAGAATGAAAGAGACGATAAAAGATATTGATTTTATTATTGCTGCAGATGAAGCAGCTAAAGTGCGTGATATTTTATTAATGATAGATAATATAAAAGAAATTATAGCTAAAGGAGATACAAAAGTATCTATTGTTTTAGATGACGTATATGATATTAATGTTGATTTTAGAATCGTTGCACCAGAAGAATTTGCTTCAACATTGCATCATTTCACAGGATCAAAGGAGCATAACGTTGCCATGCGACAACTTGCAAAAGCGCGTGGGGAAAAAATTAATGAATATGGCATTGAAATAGAAGATACTAATGAGATATTAACATTTAAGAGTGAACAAGAATTTTTTAAGCATTTCGGGTTACATTATATCCCACCAGAGATAAGAGAAAATACAGGTGAAATTGAAGCTTTTGCAAACAACCTAAACCTTATCGAAAAAAGTGATATACGTGGGGACCTGCATATGCATACAACCTGGAGTGATGGTGCACAATCGATTGAGGAAATGGTTAATCACGCGCGGAAAATTGGTTATCAGTATATAGCGATTACGGACCACTCGAAATTTTTACGTGTAGCTAATGGTTTAAATGAAACAAGATTACGGAGGCAAAGGGAAGAAATTGCTATGTTAAATGAAAAATACCCAGATATTTATATTTTTTCAGGTGTAGAAATGGATATTTTACCTGATGGAAACCTGGATTTTTCGAATGACTTTTTACGAGACATGGACTTTGTGATTGGTGCGATTCATTCAAGTTTTAATCAATCTAAAGAAAAGATCATGACAAGATTATATCATGCTTTGGAAAATCCTTATGTTTCATTAATTGCACATCCAACAGGAAGACTAATTGGACGTAGAGATGGATATAAGGTAGACGTAGAAAAATTAATGGAACGGGCGAAGGAAACGGAAACGGCACTAGAAATAAATGCCAATCCAAATCGGTTTGATTTATCTGCTGACTGGGCAAAAAAAGCGCAGGAAATTGGAGTTACTATTGCTATTAATACAGATTCACATGATTATCAAATGATGGATCATATGAAATATGGGATAAGTGTGGCAAGGAAAGGCTGGCTAAAAAAAGAAACAGTGATGAACACATGGTCACTAGAAAAATTATCTAAATTTATAAATAGTTATTAGTTGTGTATAGATAAGGATATAAAAGGAGTAAGAAAGTATGAACGAACGTATTCTACATGTTCTCGAATACAATAAAATTTTAAAACAATTAAATAACCAGGCAGCAACATCTTTAGGCAAAGATCTTATCGATGCAATAAGTCCCTCAACGGATTATATAGAGGTAAAGCAATTACAGGAAGAAACGGATGAAGCTGTACAAATCATTCGCCTCAATAAAGTAATTCCCTTAGGCGGTATATATGATATTCGTCCTAGTTTGAAAAGGAGTGTCATCGGTGGTTTATTAAATACAGAAGAATGTTTAAATATCGCAAGCACTATTTATGGAGGAAGACAGACAAAAAACTTTATTGAAAATATAGAAGAAACATTCCCTCATTTAGAAAGACTTGTTGATGTAATAACACCACTAAGAGAATTAGAGCGTCAAATTAACAGTTGTATTGACGATCACGGATATGTAATGGATAATGCTTCTGCTAAATTAAAGGGTATTCGTTCTGCGATTCGAACACACGAAACTAGGATACGTGAAAAACTGGATAATTATATAAGAAGCCAGAGTAGCATGCTTTCTGACGCGATTGTTACAATTCGCAATGAACGATACGTTATTCCTGTTAAACATGAATATCGCGGAACGATAGGTGGAATTGTTCATGATCAATCAGCTTCTGGGGCAACATTATTTATGGAGCCTAAATCGATTGTTGATCTTAATAATCAATTACAAGAGTCAGCTTTAAAAGAGAAACAGGAGATCGAACGAATATTACGTGTTTTAAGTGAAGAAATTGCTGCAAATGAGGCTGCATTAAATGAAAATGTAAAGGCTCTTGGAAAAATAGACTTCATATATGCGCGTGCAAAATTGGCTAAGAAAATGAAAGCAGCGCGACCAAAAATAAATAATCAGGGAATAATTAAAATGCAACAAGCGCGTCACCCATTGATTCCTATAGATGAAGTAGTTGCAAACGACATTGAAATTGGCGAATCCTATTTATCTATTCTTATTACTGGACCGAACACGGGCGGAAAAACTGTAACATTAAAAATGGTGGGATTATGTACGTTGATGGCTCAATCGGGTTTACAGATACCAGCTTTGGATGGCTGTGAAGTAGCTGTGTTTGAACATGTTTTTGCTGATATTGGTGATGAGCAATCGATCGAACAAAACTTGAGTACATTTTCTTCACACATGTCAAATATTGTGGAGATAATGAAACAAGTTAATCGTAAATCACTCGTGCTGTTTGATGAGATCGGGGCAGGTACAGATCCACAAGAAGGTGCGGCATTAGCTATGTCGATATTAGATGAAGTTATTTCAAGAAAGGCAAGAGTAATTGCTACAACCCATTATCCCGAACTAAAGGCATATGGTTATAACCGGGAACATGTTATTAATGCATCTGTAGAATTTGACGTTCAGACATTACAGCCGACCTATCGTTTATTAATAGGTGTACCTGGTAGAAGTAATGCTTTTGAAATTTCTAGACGATTAGGATTAAGCGATAATATAATTAATGAAGCAAAAGATTTGATCGGTGTGGATTCGAAAAGTGTGGAAAATATGATAGCTGCTTTGGAAAGTTCCCGAAAACAGGCAGAAAAAGAGTATGAAAAAGCACACCAGATTTTAATTGATAGTGAAAACTTAAAGAATGATCTCCAAAAAGAATGGAAACAATTTGAACATAAACGAGAGAAATTGTATAAGAAAGCTGAAGAAAAAGCAGAAACAGCATTGCGAAAAGCGCGAGAAGAAGCCGAAATCATTGTAGAAGAAATGAGGAACATGAAAAATGAAACTTCATTAAAAGAACATGAATGGATTGAGGCAAAAAAAATGCTCGAGGAAGCAAAGCCTAATTTAGCATCAAAGAAAAAGAAAGAACATGATAAAAAGGCATCATCAGTAAAAATACAACCTGGTGATGATATTAAGCTGTTAACTGTCAATCAAGAGGGTACGGTGTTAGAACAAATTAGCGATCATGAGTTTCTTGTACAAGTCGGTATTATGAAAGTAAAGGTAAAGCGCGATGATTTACAGCTCATTAAAAAACAGAAAGAAACAATTGAAAAGCCAATTGCAACAATAAAAGGATCTAACCATCATGTAAGTACGGAAATCGATTTACGAGGTGAGCGATATGAAGATGCTCTATTAAGGCTAGAGAAATATGTAGATGATGCCATCTTAGCCGGTTATCCTAAGGTATCTATTATTCATGGTAAAGGTACAGGTGCTCTCAGGAAAGGAGTACAGGATTTCGCCAAAAACCACCCCAATATTCATTCGCACAGATCAGGTTCGGCTGGGGAAGGCGGTAGCGGAGTGACGGTCATTGAATTGATTTAAAAATTGATTACAAAATCATTCCCATTTGAATAACAGCTAGTACCAATGAAGGGGAGAGTATGTTGGAAACATTATCAAAAGTTTTAATTGTAGTTGCAGTTGCTTTTGTTATCGTAGGAATTATTTATTTACTTTAAAACAAAAAACTTGAATGATATCATAATTTGAGAATGTCATTCAAGTTTTTTTAGTTAGAATTAAATAAAATTTCAAAAAATAGAAATTAATCGGTATAATGGTAATAAGCTTATTATTAAAGGAGGAATATTTATGGTAAAAAATTGGCTAGATCATTATCCGGAGGAAATACCTGCGAGCATCCCCTACGATGAAAAACCTTTGCACACTTTTTTACAAGATGGGGCCGCTCGATTCAAAGAAAAGAAAGCGCTTCATTTTATGGGAAAAGAGATTTCATTTTCAGAGCTTTATCTACAGGCAAAAAAAATGGCTGGTTACATGCAATCATTAGGTGTGAAAAAGGGAGATCGTGTAGCAATCATGTTACCGAATTGTCCCCAATCTGTTATTTCTTATTATGGAGCTTTGATGGCTGGAGCAATTGTCGTACAAACCAATCCTTTATATAAAGAAAGAGAATTGGAGTATCAATTAAATGATTCGGAAGCTAAAGCTATTGTATGTTTGGATCTTTTGTTACCGCGCGTTTCCAATGTCCAAGGAAAAACAAATATAGAACATATTATTGTTACTGGTGTGAAAGATTATTTACCATTTCCAAAAAACATGATTTATCCTTTAATTCAAAAGAAGCAAACTAAAATGGTAGTTAAAATAGAGGAAAGCAAAAATATCCATCTATGGAAATCAATATTTGAACAAGAGAATCATACATTTACAGAAGTTCCAATTAACCCTAAAAATGACCTTGCATTACTTCAATATACTGGTGGAACTACAGGATTTCCAAAGGGGGTAATGTTAACTCATTACAATTTGGTTTCGAATGTTCAAATGTGTCAAGCATGGCTGTATAAAGCAAAGCCAGGGAAAGAAGTTGTATTAGGTGTTTTGCCGTTTTTTCATGTATACGGTATGACAGCAATAATGAACTTTTCTATTATGTTTGGTTCGAAAATGGTTTTACTTCCGAAATTTGATGTTAAAGAGGTTTTAAAAACAATCGATAAACAGAAACCTACCTTGTTTCCTGGTGCACCGACCATTTACGTTGGTTTACTAAATCATCCTGATTTAAATAAATATGATATATCGTCTATAAGAGCATGTGTGAGCGGCTCAGCGCCTCTTCCTTACGAAGTGCAGGAGCAATTTGAGCAGCGTACAGGTGGAAAAGTAGTTGAAGGCTATGGACTAACAGAAACCTCTCCTATAACTCATGCTAATTTTCTTTGGTCGAAAAGAGTAAATGGAAGCATTGGGGTTCCATGGCCGGACACAGATTCAAAAATCATCGATGTAAACACATTGGAAGAAGTTGATGCAGGTGAAGTAGGTGAAATTGCAGTAAAAGGACCACAAGTAATGAAAGGGTATTGGAATAACCCTGAAGAAACAGAGCATGTATTAAAAGACGGCTGGCTATTTACTGGGGATCTCGGTTACAAGGATGATGAAGGTTATTTCTACATTGTTGATCGAAAAGGTGATATGATTATAGCTGGAGGGTATAATATCTATCCTAGAGAGGTGGAGGAAGTTCTTTATGAACATGAAGGCGTTCAAGAAGCCGTTGTTGCAGGCATCCCGGATCCATATCGCGGGGAAACTGTGAAGGCCTTTGTAGTATTGAAAGAAGGATATCAATTAAGTGCAGATGAATTGAATCATTTTTGCAGAAAACATTTAGCAGCATATAAAGTTCCAAGACTTTATGATTTTCGCCGAGAATTACCAAAAACGGCAGTGGGAAAAATTCTTAGAAAAAAATTAATTGAAGAAGAAAAAGAACAATTTAAAGTTCAAGAAAATAAATAAATGGAGGTTGTTCTCTTTTTTCTTTCATACTCATACAAGCTCTATATTGACAAAGTGAATGTATCTTTGTACAATAAATAGGAATGAATGATTATTCATTCATATTTTCGTTTTAATGAAGTGATAGGAGAATATTATGAAAAAGAACAGGCCAAAGTACAAACAAATTATTGATGCTGCTGTAGTAGTCATTGCCGAGAATGGCTATCATGCTTCACAAGTTTCAAAGATTGCAAAAAAGGCAGGCGTAGCAGACGGTACAATTTATTTATATTTTAAAAATAAAGAAGATATTCTTATATCTGTGTTTGAAGAAAAAATGGGTCAATTTATTGAACAAATTGTATATAGTACAAATAAAAAGGATAATGCGTCTGAAAAATTGCTTACTTTAATTGAAGAGCATTTCCATCAGCTTGCAGAAGATCTTCACCTAGCAATTGTCACCCAATTAGAATTAAGACAGTCAAATACGGATTTACGATTAACAATTAATAAAGTATTAAAACCCTACTTAGATGTTATAGATGAAATTATCGAAGAGGGGAAAGTCGAGAATATTTTTCGCGAAAATTTAAACACGCCGCTAGTTAGACAAATGATCTTTGGAACATTAGATGAAACAGTCACAAATTGGGTTATGAAAGATCAGAAATATAACTTAGAAAAATTGGCTACTGAAGTTCATGCATTGATAACATCAGGAATTTCAAAAAAATAATCGAAAAAATCTAAATTTCCAATTAGTTCTGTTATACTGAAGTTGGGGAGGGGGGATAACTTGAAAACGATATCATACCAATTAGACGAACATGTCGCAATATTAACAATTAACAGTCCACCGGCAAATGCTTTATCTAGCGCATTAATAAATGATATTGATGAAAAACTAAATGAGATTGAAGCGAATCATTCAGTAAAGGTTATTGTACTAAAAGGTGAAGGTAAATTTTTCTCTGCTGGTGCAGATATAAAAGAATTTACTTCATTAAGAGAGAACTCGGACTATCAAGTATTATCTGAAAGAGGACAACAAGTATTTAATCGAATTGACCATTTTCCGGTACCAATAATTGCAGCAATTCATGGCGCTGCATTAGGGGGTGGACTTGAGCTTGCTATGGCCTGTCATATTCGGTTGGTAACAGCAAACACTAAATTGGGTCTTCCTGAACTAACACTGGGAATTATCCCTGGTTTTGCAGGTACACAGAGATTACCCCATTATGTTGGCACTGCAAAAGCATATGAAATGATCCTTACTGGACAGCCGATTAGCGGAAAGGAAGCGTGCTCCCTAGGACTTGCGAATCATGTTGTAGAAGAGGACCAATTGATTCCAGAAGCAATGAAATTGGCAAAGGGGATTGCTAAGAAAAGTAAAACTACCATCAACCATGTAATGAATTTAATCCCATTTTCAAAACCTGATCAGTTTACAAAAGGTTCGCAAGCAGAAGCAGAAGCTTTTGGTCATGTTTTTAATACAGAAGATGCAGCAGAAGGGATTCAAGCATTCATGGAAAAAAGAAAGCCTAATTTCAAGGATAAATAAACCACATATAATATATTTATTGCATTTAAAGGAGGAACTTACATGAATATTTATGTATTATTAAAAAAGACCTTTGATACAGAAGAAAAAATCATTATAAACGATGGTCAGATTGAAGATGATAGTGCGGAATTTATAATTAATCCTTACGATGAGTATGCTGTTGAAGAAGCCATCAATCAGCGGGATGAACATGGAGGAGAAGTTACAGTTGTAACAATTGGTGATGAGGATTCTGATAAACAGCTGCGAACAGCCCTTGCAATGGGAGCTGATAAAGCCGTTCTCATTGATACAGAAGATGATCTGGAGGACGGAGATCAATATACGACTACAAAAATTCTTGAAGCTTTCTTCCAAGATAGAGAAGTGGATTTAATTTTAGCTGGAAATGTTGCCATTGATGAAGCAAGTGGCCAAGTAGGACCAAGACTTGCTGAATGTTTAGGAATAAACTATGTAACTACTATCACAGACCTAAAAATCGATGGAGACACTGCTAACATTGATAAAGATGTTGAAGGGGACGTTGAAAAAATAGAAACTAGTTTACCACTCCTGGTAACATGTCAACAAGGATTGAATGAACCACGTTATCCTTCATTACCTGGTATCATGAAGGCTAAAAAGAAACCGATGGAAGACTTAGAGATTGACGATCTTGATTTGGAAGAAGAAGACGTAGAGCCAAAAACAAAAACAGTAGAAATATTTTTACCAGCTGAAAAAGAAGCAGGAAAAATACTTGAAGGTGAAGTGGAGGATCAAGTTAAAGAATTAGTATCCTTACTTAAAAATGAAGCAAAAGTACTTTAAATCATGCTAAAGAGAGGAGAAATAATGATATGAGTGATAAATTACTAGTTATTGGTGAATCAAGAGATGGGGAATTGCGTAACGTCACATTTGAAGCAATAGCAGCTGCAAAAAAAATCAAATCTGATGCAGAAATCGTTGGTATCATTTGTGGGAATCAGAATTTGCAGAATCAAGGCCAGGAAATGATTTATTATGGTGCTGATCGAATTGTAACGGTTCAACATGATAATTTGAAAACGTATACTTCTGAAGGTTACGGACAAGCGCTTATGGCAGTTATTAATGAAGAAAACCCTGCTGGGATAGTTATGGGGCATACCGCTATTGGGAAGGATTTGACTCCTAAGTTAGCCAGCAAACTAGAATCAGGCTTGATTTCTGATGCAGTGGATATTGAGCATAATAATGATGAGTTAATTTTCACTAGACCAATTTACTCAGGTAAGGCTTTTGAGAAAAAAGTGATCACAAGCGGAATTATTCTTGCTACGATACGTCCGAATAATATTCCTATATTGGAAAAAGATGAAACAAGATCTGGAGATATCCAATCAAAAGATGTAGATATTACAGAAATACGTACAATTATTAAGGACGTTGTACGTAAAGCATCTGAAGGTGTAGATTTATCAGAGGCAAACGTAATTATTGCTGGTGGAAGAGGAGTTAAGAGTGAAGATGGTTTTAAACCATTATATGAACTGGCAGATTTGTTAGGTGGAGCGGTTGGTGCTTCACGAGGTGCATGTGATGCAGAGTACTGTGATTACTCCCTTCAAATAGGTCAAACTGGAAAAGTGGTCACACCTGATTTATATATAGCAGTGGGAATATCAGGAGCAATACAGCATTTGGCAGGAATGTCAAACTCCAAAATCATTGTGGCAATTAACAAAGATCCAGAGGCAAATATCTTCAATGTTGCAGATTATGGTATCGTAGGTGATTTATTTGAAGTCGTGCCACAATTGACAGATGAAATAAAAAAAGCACTCCAACCTACTAGCTAAAAACTATTCTAATTGAAGATCTTCTTCAATCGAGAAAAACCATCCTACGAAAAATTGATGAAGCAAACTATTAGCATGTAGTTATAAAGGGTGGTATACTCAGTAAAGACTTTATGATTGAGGAGGGTGAATAATGGCAATTGAAAATGTTACAGACCAAAACTTTTCACAAGAAATTGCAGAAGGTCTTGTATTAGCTGATTTCTGGGCACCATGGTGCGGACCATGTAAAATGATTGCACCGGTGTTGGAAGAAATCGACGGTGAAATGTCTGAAAAAGTTAAAATAGTTAAATTAGATGTCGATGAAAACCAAGAAACTGCTGGAAAATACGGTGTTATGAGTATTCCAACTTTACTTCTATTTAAAGATGGAAGCGTAGTTGACCAAGTAATTGGTTTCCAGCCAAAAGAAGCACTTGTTGATTTAATAAATAAACACGCTTAAAAAGTGTTTCAACAACATTTAAAAGACTAAAGCAGATCCCTTGTTACAATTGTAACAAGGGATCTGCTTTAGATGGTTTGAATAAAAGGGATGAAGCATATTGAATCATACAATAAAAGAAAAATTAGCTGTTCTTCCTGCTCAACCAGGCTGTTATTTAATGAAAGATAAGAATAAAACTGTCATTTATGTCGGAAAATCAAAAAAATTAAAAAACAGAGTAAAATCTTACTTTACGGGGGCTAATGATAGAAAAACGCAACGATTAGTACAGGAAATTGTGGATTTTGAATATATTGTTACATCTTCTGAAATTGAAGCACTTATATTAGAAATGAATTTAATTAAAAAGTATGACC
The DNA here is from genome assembly GCF_017874635.1 of Virgibacillus alimentarius. Classification (NCBI taxonomy): domain Bacteria; kingdom Bacillati; phylum Bacillota; class Bacilli; order Caryophanales; family Bacillaceae; genus Virgibacillus; species Virgibacillus alimentarius. The sequence continues at coordinate 191,428 of NZ_JAGIKX010000002.1, read as the reverse complement.
CTAGGTATAACGTAATGCTAAAGGATGATAAGTCATATCCATATTTAAAAATTACAAATGAACGCCATCCGAGATTGCTAATTACTCGAAAGGTAAAAAAAGATAAAGGGAAGTATTTTGGACCTTACCCAAATGTTATCGCAGCAAGAGAAACAAAAAGGTTATTAGATCGATTATTCCCCCTAAGGAAATGTAATAATCCTCCTGGACGTGTGTGTCTTTATTATCATATGGGTCAATGCCTGGCGTGCAGCGAAAAACCAGCATCAGAAGAAATGTATAAAGAAATTAAGCAAAGTATCACTTCTTTTTTACATGGAGGATATCATGAAATTAAAAATCAATTAAAAGAGAAAATGTATAAGGCTAGTCGCCAGTTGAATTTTGAAAGAGCACAGGAATTTAGAGACCAGATTCAGCATATTGAAATTGTAATGGAACAACAAAAAATGACGTTAAACGACAATGTTGATCGAGATATATTTGGATATAGCTATGATAAGGGTTGGATGTGTATTCAAGTATTTTTTGTCCGACAAGGGAAATTAATCGAACGTGACGTTGCAATTTTTCCATTCTATGATGATGCTGAAGATATATTTATAAGTTATATTGGGCAATTCTATCTTCATTTAAATCATCCTATACCTAAAAGTATCTTCGTACCAATTGGGGCAGATACCGATTTATTAAAAGAATTATTAGATACTGATGTTCACACCCCTTTTCGAGGACGTAAAAAAGAATTAGTTGAATTAGCAATGAAAAATGCAAAGATTTCATTGCAAGAAAAATTTTCACTTATTGAACGCGATGAAGAAAGAACAATATTAGCTGTTGAACGCTTGGGAAGGATACTGAATATTGAAACACCTCATCGTATAGAAGCATTTGATAACTCAAACATTCAAGGAACTGATCCTGTTTCAGCAATGGTAGTATTTATTGATGGAAAACCAAATAAAAAAGAATATCGTAAATATAAAATAAAAAATGTTAGCAGTCCTGATGACTATGAAACGATGCGAGAAGTGATTCGCAGACGTTACACCCGTGTGTTAAAGGAACAATCACCCTTACCAGATTTAATTGTTGTAGATGGTGGAAAAGGACAGATGAATGTGGCATTGGATGTCCTTGAAAATGAGCTAGGATTAGATATTCCATTATGTGGTTTAGTGAAAGATGACAAACATAAAACAGGGGAGCTACTATATGGTATGCCACCAGTTGTAATGCCTTTAAAGCGTAAATCACAAGAGTTTTATCTGGTGCAGCGCATCCAAGAGGAAGTTCACCGTTTTGCAATTACCTTCCATCGTCAGTTGCGGGGGAAAGGCTTACTTCACTCCGAATTAGATAACATTGCTGGTGTTGGAGAAAAAAGAAGAAAATTATTGTTGACGCATTTTAAAACAATTAAGGAAATTAGAAAAGCATCTATCAAAGACATAACCAATTTAGGAATTCCAAAAAATGTTGCAGAAAAAATCATAACCCACTTAAATAAGGTTAAAAAATAAGGCGCAGTTTTATTACAAACTGTACCTTTTTTATACAATTGATTTTATTTGGTATATACAACTGTAAATTCGATTTGATAGATTTTGTGATTAACCTTTTCAATGCATTCACATTCGTTACCTTTTATTATTTGAATGGCTTCTGCTAAAAATCCAGCTTCTAAACGAAATTCAGAGTTTAATGGGGATTTCAAACGATAAACGATTGCATCATCCATTAAATGAAATATTAGTTCTCTTTTTTTCTCTTTTACAAGCTCTATTTTCCCCCACCCTAATTTTTCATAGATATCATAAATATCTTCTAGTGATGTTATGTCCAGTTTCCTAGCAAGATTCCTACCTATAAAATATAGTAGAGTTTTTGATTCTGTACCTAGTAATTCAGGTAAGCTTATATAGCGTAGGATATCATATCCAGCACCTGATGTATGTAAGTCATCAAGGAGAGAAATGGGGATTTTTTGTTGTTTTTTCGACATAATTCAACGTCTCCTTTTTCATTTGAAATCTATATCGCAAACAATAAAATATCATTACACAATTATTTTTTCATAGTCCCATTATCTACATAAACAAATGAATCTGCAAGCATCTATCTGATTCTAATAAAATTTACTATTCATTTAATTATATGAAGGCAATGGATAATAACTAAAAAGGGTGTATCGTTTCCTTGACGGTTATATAAGTTAGAAGTACAATAAACATGTCACAAATTGTATAATTTTAGATAATAAATTTTTAACTTTATTATTTAAAATTTTACATTACTCATTAATATTAAACAATCTAAGGGGGGTAACTCATGGCAACGCAACGTGAATTTTTTTACCGGAGATTACATTCATTATTAGGTGTAATCCCAATAGGTGTGTTTTTAGTTCAGCACTTAGTGGTGAACCATTTTGCTGTATACGGGGAAGAAAGCTTTAATAAGGCTGCGGGAGTTATGTATGGTTTGCCATTTCGAATCGTACTAGAAACTGTTGTTATCTATCTTCCAATTTTATTTCATGCAATACTCGGTGTCTATATAGTGTTCGTATCGCGTAATAACGTGAAAAACTATGGATATTTTCGAAATTGGATGTTTTATTTACAGCGGATATCCGGAATCATCACATTAGTATTTATTGCATGGCATGTTTGGGAGACACGTATTCAAATCGGTCTTGGGAATGAAGAACTGAACTACAGTCTAATGGAAAGTATACTGACTAACCCATTTATGTTCTGGTTCTACACTATTGGAGTCTTATCTACAACGTTCCATTTTGCAAATGGTTTATGGAGTTTTCTTGTTTCATGGGGTATTATACAATCTCCGCGTTCACAAAAGATTACTACATACGCAACTTTAATTGTATTTTTAGCGATTAGCTATGTTGGTGTTAGAACTTTAATTCAATTTGCATATGGGGTTTAGTTCGTGAAAACGTTATAAGACCAACATATATGGTAATGGAAAAAGTCAGATGCGATACACCGGTCAATTAACTGGTTTTAAAGATCTGATATTAGAAAAAGGAGTTTTTATTATGAGTAATCGTAAAATTGCTGTAGTAGGTGGCGGGCTTGCTGGATTGATGGCTACAATAAAAGCGGCTGAAGCAGGAGTAAACGTTGACCTGTTTTCCATTGTGCCTGTTAAACGTTCTCATTCTGTGTGTGCCCAAGGAGGCATAAATGGTGCAGTAAATACAAAAGGAGAAGGCGATTCTCCTTGGAAACACTTTGATGATACTGTATATGGTGGAGACTTCTTAGCTAATCAGCCACCAGTAAAAGCAATGTGTGAAGCAGCACCAGGCATCATCAATTTACTAGATCGTATGGGAGTTATGTTTAACCGTACCCCAGAAGGATTATTAGACTTTAGGCGTTTTGGCGGCACAAGTGTCCATCGTACTGCATATGCAGGGGCAACAACAGGTCAACAATTACTATACGCACTTGATGAGCAAGTTCGCCGCTATGAGGTAGAAGGTTTAGTAACAAAATATGAAAGCTGGGAATTTCTTGGAGCTATTATTGATGATGATGGTGTTGGAAAAGGAATTGTAGCACAAGATATTAAGACACATGAAATAAAATCATTTCCATCCGATGCAACGATATTAGCTACAGGAGGACCTGGAATCATTTTTGGGAAATCTACAAACTCAATGATTAATACAGGTTCAGCGGCAAGTGCTTTGTATCAGCAAGGTGCAAGATATGCAAATGGAGAGTTTATTCAAATACATCCGACTGCAATACCTGGTGATGATAAATTACGTCTAATGAGTGAATCAGCACGAGGGGAAGGTGGACGTGTATGGACTTACAAAGATGGTGAACCATGGTATTTCTTAGAGGAAAAATATCCTGCATACGGAAACCTTGTTACCCGTGATATCGCTACTCGTGAAATATTTGATGTTTGCGTTAATCAGAAACTTGGAATAAACGGCGAAAATATGGTTTATCTTGACTTATCCCATAAAGATCCGAAAGAATTGGATGTTAAATTGGGGGGTATTATCGAGATCTATGAAAAGTTTGTTGGTGAGGATCCTCGAAAAGTACCTATGAAAATTTTCCCTGCTGTTCACTATTCCATGGGAGGATTATGGGTTGATTATGATCAAATGACAAGTATACCTGGTATCTTTGCAGCTGGTGAATGCGATTATTCCCAACACGGTGGCAACCGTCTAGGTGCTAATTCTTTGTTATCAGCTATTTATGGTGGATCAGTTGCAGGGCCAAATGCAATAAAATACGTTGAGGGTCTCGAAACACATGTAGAAGATATGTCTTCAGAGTTGTTTGAAAGAAGACAAAAGGAAGAGCAGGAAAAATTTGAAGCGTTGATGAAAATGGACGGCGAAGAAAATGCTTATCAAATTCACAAAGAACTTGGTGAATGGATGACAGACAATGTGACAGTTGTTAGACATAACGATAAGCTAAAACAGACAGATGAAAAGATTAAAGAACTGATGGAACGCTGGAACAATATTAATATCAACGATACAGCTCGTTGGAGTAACCAGGGAGTAATGTTTACACGTCAACTTAAAAATATGTTACAGCTAGCCCGTGTTATTACAATTGGTGCACTTAATCGTAACGAAAGCCGAGGGGCACATTATAAACCGGATTACCCAGAGCGAAATGATGTAGAATGGTTAAAAACAACAATTGCAACATATGATCAAGAGAAAAATGAACCGATCTTCACATATGAAGATGTAGATGTTTCTCTAATTGAACCAAGATTAAGAGACTATACAACAAAACACTGAGGGGGGAAATTTTAAAATGGCTGAACAAAAACAAGTTACGTTTATTATAACACGTCAAGACAGCCCGGATTCTGCTCCTTATGAGGAAACATTTCATATACCTTATAAAAAAAATATGAACGTTATTTCTGGGTTAATGGAAATTCGTCAAAATCCTATAAACGCAAAAGGTGAAAAGACAACGCCTGTGTACTGGGATATGAGCTGTTTAGAAGAAGTTTGCGGTGCTTGTTCAATGGTTATTAATGGGACTGCTCGTCAGTCATGTGCCGCACTCGTTGATCAACTAGAGCAGCCTATTCGTTTAGAGCCAATGAAAACTTTTCCGGTTGTACGTGACTTAATTGTAGATCGTGAACGAATGTTTGACGCTTTAAAACAGGTGAAAGCATGGATCCCAATTGATGGAACTTATGATTTAGGTCCAGGGCCACGTATGCCTGAAAAGAAACGTCAATGGGCATATGAATTATCAAAATGTATGACATGTGGCGTTTGTTTAGAGGCATGCCCTAACGTAAATGATAAGTCAGACTTTATTGGACCTGCTGCTTTATCACAGGCACGTTTGTTTAACGCACACCCAACTGGAGAAATGAATAAAAGTGAACGGTTAGGCGGTTTAATGGAAGATGGAGGAGTCTCCGGATGTAGTAACGCACAGAACTGTGTTCAAGTATGTCCAAAAGGTATTCCTTTAACAACTTCAATTGCAGCTATGAACCGTGCAACGAATATTCAATCTTTTAAAAACTTCTTTGGCAGTGATCATTCTTATTAATATTTATTAACCTAACCCTTGCCAGTCAAACGGTAAGGGTTATTTTCATAATAGAGAGGAGACTTGAAATTGAAGACCGTTGCATATATAGAAGATATCGACCAATGGAAAGCAGAATTTTCATTTTATATATCCATTAAGATTCGTTTTTCGGAAACAGATATGTTTGGTCATGTGAATAATGTTTCTCCATTTATTTATTTTGAGGAAGCCCGGATTGAATATTTAAAGTCAATGGGATTATTTGAAGATCCAAAGCATGAAAGGGGAATCCCTATTGTTGCTGATCTGCAATGTGATTACCATCGTCAAATTTATTTTACAGACCAATTAAAAATGTATGTAAAAGCTAATCATGTTGGTAATACCTCGGTTGATATTCATTATATGGGGCTAAATCAAAAAGAAGAGCTTTGCCTGACAGGACGTGGAAGAATGGTTTACATTAATACGGATACGGGCAAACCTACGCCCTTATCTGAACCAATGAAAGAAAAACTTTTGGATGGTATTTGAAAATCAGTTGAACGATAACTTGCTTTAAATTATCTGTTTTTTTATACAGTCAGCAATTGGTATATATCATATTTAATGTTTATATCAATTGCTGGTCATGATCCCATACTGAAGGAAGTTTGAATACTTAAAGGCGGCATGTCCAATTGACAAGAACGGAGGGTAAAAAACCCTCCTATTTTAGTAGAGCTTCAATTCACCCATGCGTAGAAGCTCAACTACAGCTTGTGAACGCCCCTTAACTCCTAATTTTTGCATAGCATTTGAAATATGGTTACGGACAGTTTTTTCTGATATAAACAAATCCTGGGCAATTTCTTTTGTTGTTTTATCTTGTACTAAGAGTTCAAAAACTTCTTGCTCGCGTTTGGTCAGTAATTTTTTCTGTTTATACTCGTTTTTGTCCTTCAAATGTTAACCCCTCCTTGCTGTCAATAGAGTGCAGATTGAAGGGAATTATTTAGTCATAATAGCTTATGAAAACATTGGAAATCAGTGCGTGCTCTTGCCTGAATAATTCAATTAAATTGCATGCTGCTATTATTTTCTTCTGAAAAACAACATTTCATCAGAAAATTATATTTGTTCTCCCATGTAATGTTTTAATTCCTTTAAAAATAACAAATTTTGTTGTAAATTGTAAAAGTAATAAAATAGTGGATTAGATGTCTGTTTTTTGTTGTTCTATGATTTGACAACATTTAAATAATTTATACTAGTAAAAAGAGGCGATTATTTTGAATCATCCAATTGGAGTTATCGATTCTGGCGTAGGTGGATTAACTGTTGTTCATGAATTAATGCGACAACTTCCTAAAGAAAAATTAATATACATAGGAGATACATTGAGATGTCCTTATGGACCAAGGCCAAAAAAGGAAGTAAAAAAATTTACATGGGAAATGGTAAGGTTTTTATTGAAAAAAAATATAAAAATGTTAATTGTAGCATGCAATACTGCAACAGCTTTTGCCCTAACGGAACTCCAAGAAAATCTGGACATCCCAGTTTTAGGGGTAATCCAGCCAGGAGCCCGTTCAGCTATTAAGGCTACACAAACCAATCATATTGGTATCATTGGCACAGAAGGAACCATTCGAAGTGAAGCTTATCCTATAGCTTTGAAAAGTATTAAAGCTAATATAAGTGTCAGTGCTTTAGCATGTCCATTATTCGTACCAATGGTGGAACAGGGAATATTATCAGGTGAGCAAGCGGAGAATGTAATATCAGATTCCTTGCAAACGATCAATAAAGATGATGATATGGATACGTTAATACTTGGCTGTACACATTATCCACTTATCAAGGAAACCATTCAAAAGGTTATGGGAAAAGACGTGACTCTGATCTCTTCGAGTGAAGAAACGGCAAGAGAAACTAGTACCATTCTTGATGTTCACCATTTATTAAATATAGAAGAAAAAATACCGAATCATCAATTTTATGCTACAGGAAATTTAAATATTTTCACAAAAATATCTCAAAGTATTTTTAAATACGAAAATTTAGGTAAGTTAACAATTGAAAATGTAAAGATATAATAAATCAGTTAATTTATACTTGTTTCTTTACTACATCCAGACTATTTTTAATTTTTTTCATAGATTGGTCTAATTTTTCAGGTAGGCTCGTATAGATAGTAGTACAAACTATCGTAGGAGGGAAGATCATGAAAAAATACGGTGTTCTAACATTAATGTTGATGATGATCTTATCGATCATCTTAACAGGATGTTTTCAAGGAGAACAGTCTATGAAAGAAATTGATGTGCCTCAAAATAATGAATCGGCAGAGAAAGAGGATGCTACAGATAAAAAATCGGAATCCAAGGAGACAAAGAAGGGTGAGAAAGGTCAAGATTCGGACTCAGAAAAGGTTGCTCGACAATTGTATTTAGTAGATGCTAATGGGATGGTAGTATCTCAAACTTTGGAACTGCCAAAAGAAGAGTCGAAGGAAGTAGCTACACAGGCATTGGAATATTTGGTTAAAGATGGACCCGTGACTTCCATCTTACCGAACGGTTTTCAGGCTGTTTTACCAGCTGGTACAGAAATTTTAGGCCTTAATTTGCAAGAAGATGGAACCATGATTGTTGACGTTTCCAAAGAATTTGAAAACTACGAGGCGGACGAAGAATTAAATATACTAGAGGCAATGACGTTTACAATAACGCAATTTGATGACGTTGATAAAATGAAACTAAGAATCAATGGTCATTCTGTAGAGGAAATGCCAGTAAATGGAACCCCCATTAAAGAGGGATATACAAGAGCAAATGGAATTAATCTTAAAGAATCAGATGCCCTTGATCTATTAAAAAGTGAAGCTGTAACAATGTATTATCCTGCAGAACATAATGAAAATCGTTATTATGTGCCTGTAACTCAGCATTTGGAATATGACGATCAAGATATATTTAGTTCTATTGTACAAACTTTAATTGACGGGCCTAGATTTAATATCAATGCAACACATGTTTTTAATTCCAAGACCAAATTAACTAATAAACCTGTACTAAATGAAGATGTACTTGAACTATCATTTAGCAAAGACATATTAAAAGATGGAGACAAGGCAATGATTTCAGATGAGGTAATGGAAACTTTAGTTCGCACGCTAACAGATCAGGAAGAAGTTGAAGGAGTAAAGGTAGAAGTAGAGGGTGTAGACAAACTAGTTAATGAAAATGGGGAAGCGTATACGGAGCCGGTTACAAAAAAAACGTTTGTTCCAACTGATAAGCTTTAATATGGAGGATGGTGTGAACCACCTCTTTTTTTATTGTTTAAGAAAGGATAGAGTGATCTGTTGAGTGATTAACATTTAGCTTTAGCAAAAAATATGATAAGCTTAGACTTGGAATAAGGAGGAATAAAATGAGAAATGATCAACGAAATCATAATAATTTAAGACAAATAAAAATGGTACCACACTTTGTTAAACATCCAGAAGGCTCTGTTTTAATACAAGTAGGTGATACAAAAGTGATCTGTAACGCTAGTATTGAAGATAGAGTTCCTCCGTTTATGCGCGGTCAAGGTAAAGGCTGGATTACAGCGGAATATGCAATGTTGCCACGGGCAACTAGCCAAAGAACAATTAGAGAATCATCTAAAGGTAAAGTAAGTGGAAGAACAATGGAAATCCAACGTTTAATTGGCAGGGCACTACGTGCGGTTGTTGATTTGGAAAAAATAGGCGAACGTACTGTATGGGTGGATTGTGATGTTATTCAAGCTGATGGAGGAACAAGAACGGCCTCTATCACAGGTGCATTTGTTGCGGTTGTATTAGCTTTTGATAAATTACTTCAAAATAAAATGATTAGCCATATCCCAGTAACTGACTTCCTTTGTGCTACATCCGTTGGAATATTGCCAAATGGAAAAGCAATATTGGATTTAAACTATAAGGAAGATTCTCAAGCAAACGTTGATATGAATATTGTTATGACAGGATCTGGAGAATTTGTAGAAATACAAGGAACTGGGGAGGAAGCAACATTTTCTGGTAGTCAGCTTCAAGAAATGCTTCACCTTGCAGATGAAGGATTAAAGCAAATTATTGAAAAACAAAGAGAGGTACTTGGTGATTTAGCAGATCGAATAGGCGAAACCAATATAAAAATGACCACCAAGGAACATAAATGAAAAAAATAATTATTGCTACAAAAAATAAGGGAAAAGCTGCCGAATTTAAAGCCTTTTTTAATAAAACTGGTATAGAAGCTTATTCTCTATTAGATGTAAATAACCAATTACCTGAAATAGAGGAGACCGAAAAAACTTTCGAAGGCAACGCGGCTTTAAAAGCAGAGAAAATAGCTGATGTTTTAGGTGTTCCTGTATTAGCTGATGACTCGGGTTTGATTGTTGATGCTTTAAATGGCGAACCAGGAGTTTATTCAGCAAGATATGCCGGTGAACCGACTAATGACCAGGCAAATATTGATAAAGTGTTAGAAAAAATGCAAGCTATTTCTCAAGAAAAGCGAACTGCAAGATTTATTTGCGTTTTAGCGCTTGTCATTCCTGATTCAGAAACAATATTTTGTACTGGGTATTGTGAAGGTGAAATTTCTTCCGAACAAGCAGGAACAAATGGTTTTGGATACGATCCTATTTTTATACCTGCTGGTTATTCGATTACACTAGCACAGCTGTCATCAAAGGAGAAAAATAAAATAAGTCATCGAAGTAATGCAATTGCTCAGCTGGAGAAATGGTTACAAAACATATAAAGAAGGGAAGCATTATGACGAAAGTATTGATTTTAAGTGATAGCCACGGTCTTACTGAAGAAATTGAACGAATAACAGATCGCCATCAATCCGAATATATGATTCATTGTGGTGATTCGGAATTAGATATGGACGCTCCATCATTAAAACCGTTAATTAAAGTTGGCGGAAATTGTGATTCGGATACAAGGTTTCCATCTGAGCAAGTAATTCAAATCGAAAATCTTACTTTTTTAATAACCCACGGGCATTTGCATCATGTAAAAAGGAACCTAATGACTTTATCGTATCGGGCAGAAGAAGTTAATGCACAAGTTGTATGCTATGGACATACACATATTGCTGCGGCACAAAAATTTGATAATCAACTGTTCATTAACCCTGGCAGTATTCGTTTGCCTAAAGCTCGCCATGAAAAAACATATGCAGTTTTGGAGTGGATCGATTTAGATCGTATTAAAGTAGAATTTTATACAGTCGATGGGAATATCATAAAAGAATTATCTTATCAAACAACCATAGATGAAAAATAACTTTCATCGTATTGCCCCTAAGAAATAATGATAACAACTTTGGGGCAATTATATTTTTAATACTTTACTAACGTTTTTTAAAAAATATGTTGACAAAAGTCACTATAATGCATATAATAATTCTTGTCCGTTAAAAAAGTATAACTATGCAACATACATAATGGTATTTGAATATGCGGGTGTAGTTTAGTGGTAAAACCTCAGCCTTCCAAGCTGATGATGTGGGTTCGATTCCCATCACCCGCTTTGATACATAATCATATGTCCCAGTAGCTCAGTTGGATAGAGCAACAGCCTTCTAAGCTGTGGGTCGCAGGTTCGAATCCTGCTTGGGACGTCATCTGAAGAAACAGGAAACCTATACGTTGGATAATAGGTTTCTTTTTTTATAAAGAAAGTTTATTTCTAATCGAATCGGGAATGGTTATTATTATATTGTATACAATGATTAAAAAAGAGAGGAGTGAAAAAATGAAAAACAGTTCAGAAAATGTGGTTCTTTTTCCTAAGTGGAAAAAAATGCTAGAAGATAAAAGTGTGGAAGCAATAAAGCAGAAAGAATATGAAGAGGCTTTAATAAACTTAAATAAATTATTAAGCTATCATGTAAACAACCACGAAATTATTATCGGTAAAATGATTTGTTTAATGGAATTAGGAAGATATGAAGCAGCCCAGGATTATTGCGAACAAGTTCTAAAATGTAAAGATGCAAATTATTACCACTATCTACATATATATTTAACTATTTTATTTCAAACAAGCCAATATGAATTGCTAATGGATCAACTTACAGAAGAATTTATAAATAATAAAATACCAAAAATGTTTCATGAACAATTTAAACAGTTATATGATATGAGCGAACAAATGAAAAATGATTTGAACATAAAAAAACATAAAGCATATCTCAATGATTTACAGCAAGCTATAGACGAAGATGATCATAGTTTGCAATGGCGCCTTGTTGAAGATTTGCGAAAAATGGAGATAAAACCTACCCAAAGAATATTACATTTATTAGTTGATGAATCCATTCATCCAGTAATTAAAACAGCTATATTTCTTTGGTTACAGGACGAAGAAGTTACACAAGAGGTATCTATACATAAACTGAATTTATCATTAGATATATGTCCGGTTAACGTTTCAGATTTACAATTGAATACAACGGTAAAGCAGACAATACTAATGGTCAGTGAGTTAGAGCAAAATAACCCATCATTATTTTTATTAATCAAACAGGTTCTTTATCGTTATGCATACGTCCGACACCCAATAATGTATCCTAATGAAGATATTATTGAGGTGACGAGAGCTTTGAAATATATTGGTAATCAGTATCTTAATATACATATAAACTCGGACGATAATATGCTTAATGATACTACTGTTCGTTACATAGAAGAAATAAAAATGTGTGAGGCACTTTATTTAAGTATCATCGAAGAATAATGGTTTGTAAACGAGAAATGCTTGAAAGGCAAACTATTTATGTTATAATGAGATGGTTGTAAATATGATATGATATAGTATTTATTGTAATAACGAAAAGCAAAAATAGATTTAATAGATTTTGGAGGGAATTTTTATGTCAGCAAAATGGGAAAAACAAGAAGGAAATGAAGGAGTACTAACGATTGATGTTCCAGCTGAAGATTTTGATCAAGCACTAGATAAAGCTTTCAAAAAAGTAGTTAAAACAGTCCAAATCCCTGGATTCCGAAAAGGAAAAGTTCCTCGTAAAATCTTTGAAAAAAGATTTGGTGTCGAATCATTGTATCAGGATGCGGTGGATATTGTTTTACCTGAAGCTTATATGAAAGCTGTTGAAGAAACTGGAATTTCCCCTGTAGATCAGCCTGAAGTTGATATTGAAGAAATCGAAAAAGGTAAAAATCTTGTTTTTACAGCCAAAGTAATAGTTAAACCAGAAGTTACACTTGGTGAGTACAAAGGATTAGAGGTAGAAGAGCAATCTGTTGAAGTAACAGATGAAGATGTAGAGCAGGAGCTAGAAGCACAGCGTCAACAACATGCAGAACTTGTTGTTAAAGAAGAAGGCAATGTTGAAGAAGGCGATACTGTTGTTATGGACTTTGAAGGATTCATGGATGGTGAGGCATTCGAAGGTGGAAAAGGTGAAAATCATTCTCTAGAAATCGGATCTGGACAGTTTATTCCTGGATTTGAAGAACAGTTAGTTGGTAAAGAAACTGGTGAAGAATCTGAGATTGAAATTAATTTCCCAGAAGACTACCATGCTGAAGAATTAGCAGGAAAGAAAGCGACATTTAAGGTTAAAATTCATGAAATAAAAGAAAAAGAACTACCAGAGTTAGATGACGAATTTGCTAAAGATGTTGATGAAGAGGTTGAAACACTAGATGAATTAAAGAAAAAGAAAAAAGAACAGCTCGAAGAACAGAAAAAGCAAGATGCTGAAAATCAAAAACGTGAAACATTAATTGAACAAGCTTCTAATAATGCAGAAGTAGACATCCCTGAGGCAATGGTAAATACAGAATTAGAACAGATGATTAAAGAATTTGAACAACGCCTTCAAATGCAAGGTATGACGATGGAAATGTATTACCAATTCTCAGGTCAAGATGAAAATGCGTTGAAGGAACAAATGAGAGAAGACGCTCAGAAACGTGTGAAAACAAATCTTACATTAGAAGCGATTGTTAATGAAGAGACGATTGAGGTTTCACAAGAAGACGTTGATGCTGAACTTGAAAAGATGGCATCTATGTATGGTACAGAAGTAGAGCAGCTTAAGCAAATGCTTGGCGGTAATACAGACGCACTTAAAGAAGATTTGAAATTCAAAAAAGCAATTGACTTTTTAATTGAACATAGTAAAAGTGTATAAAGTAAAAGAAAATTTATTAATATAACGGAAGTAAAAGAACAAGGTGCGATGATTCGTACCTTGTTTTACACTTTTATTAACATAAGAATATAATTTTAGAATCAAATACATAGTATATATTTATCTTCATTTGTTAATTGCATAAAGTAAAAATGGTTTTGGTTTGACTTTTGCAGTTATTTCTTCATAATTAAAAAATAAGAAATAAAATGATCATCATCATATAATCAAGAATTTGAATTGATGATCTGCTTGGATATTGCAGTGTTTTTAATCCGATGAAAAAGAGTATATCATTTTGTTTTCTATTTTTGTTCTGTTATGATGACAATGAAAGTAAGAGTCACGTATTTAAAAACATTAGAAGTAGAGTTAAACTTTTAGGGGTGAAATCAAATGTTTAAATTTAATGAGGAAAAAGGGCAACTAAAATGTTCATTTTGCGGGAAGGGTCAAGATCAAGTACGTAAACTTGTAGCTGGTCCTGGCGTTTATATATGTGATGAGTGTATTGATTTATGTACTGAAATCGTAGAAGAAGAGCTTGGAACGGAAGAAGAAACGGAGTTAAAAGAAATACCGAAGCCAAAAGAAATTTGTGAGACACTTGATGATTATGTGATCGGTCAAGAACAGGCAAAGAAAAATTTATCGGTAGCAGTGTATAATCACTATAAACGTATTAATTCCCCTAAAAATGTAGATGATGTTGAGTTGGCTAAGAGTAACATTGCTATGTTGGGGCCGACAGGAAGCGGGAAAACGTTATTAGCTCAGACACTCGCTAGAATACTTAATGTTCCATTTGCAATGGCAGATGCAACTTCGCTTACGGAGGCTGGCTATGTAGGTGAAGATGTTGAAAATATCCTGTTAAAACTAATTCAAGCGGCAGATTATGATATTGAAAAAGCTGAAAAAGGAATTATTTATATTGATGAAATTGATAAAGTAGCACGTAAATCAGAAAACCCATCTATTACGAGAGATGTATCTGGTGAAGGTGTACAACAAGCGCTTCTTAAGATACTGGAAGGAACTGTTGCAAGTGTTCCTCCGCAAGGGGGCCGTAAACATCCGCACCAGGAGTTTATTCAAATTGATACTACGAATGTTCTCTTTATTGTGGGCGGTGCGTTTGATGGAATTGACCAAATTATTAAACGTCGTCTTGGTAAAAAGGTAATAGGCTTTGGTGATAATGAAGCACAGCAAGATCTGGATACAGGTGAATTACTTGCTAAGGTGTTACCAGAAGATTTATTAAGTTACGGCTTAATACCTGAATTTATTGGGAGACTCCCAGTTATTGGAAGCCTAACGCCATTAGATGAACATGCGCTAGTTGAAATTTTAACAAAGCCTAAAAATGCATTAGTAAAACAATATAAAAAGTTATTCCAAATCGATGATGTAGAATTAGAATTTGAAGAAGAAGCTCTTGTAGCAATCGCTAAAAAGGCTATTGAACGTAAAACAGGTGCACGGGGGTTGCGCTCCATTATCGAAAATACGATGTTGGATGTTATGTTTGAATTACCATCACGTGAAGATATAGAAAAATGTGTGATAACAAAAGCTACAGTTGCTAATGAAGATGGAAATCCTAAATTGATTTTTAGTGATGGAACTGTAAAAGAAGGTAATGAAAAGTTACCAAAAGAAAGTGCATAATTTTAACTTAAAATAATACTTTCATGAGACTGATTTAGCTTATTAGCTCCTTTTATGCTTGCATTTCCAATGTAGGGAGTCTCTAATAATTGCTTCGGATCAGTCTCTTTCTTTATGATAATAGGTAGTATTTATTTGTGTAATAGGAAATGCTATACATAGGATTTATAGAGTTTACTATAACCTTCTAACTTTTGTGTATCTTATTTACAAATAGGAAAGTTTTCTATAAACTCTAAGAAAATATTAAGTGTAGTGCAATTAAAAATACATAACAATTATGGAGGTACATACGACTATGAAGAATAATATTATCCAGTTACCCCTCCTTCCTTTACGCGGATTACTTGTATTTCCATCAATGGTTCTTCACCTTGATGTAGGCAGAGATAAATCTGTAACCGCAATTGAAAAAGCAATGATGGGTGATCATCAAATTTTTCTAGCGTCTCAAAAGGAAGTTAGTATAGAAGATCCTGAACCAAAGGATATATATCAAGTGGGCTCCCTAGCGAAAGTAAAACAAATGCTGAAATTACCCAACGGGACAAATCGGGTACTTGTTGAAGGGATACAACGTGCAGAAATCATCCGCTTTACTGATAAAAAAGAGCACTTTAATGTGGAAATAAAATTATTAGAAGAAGAACATGGGGAACCAAATGAAGAGGAAGCCTTAATGCGTTCTTTATTAGAATTATTTGGACAGTACATAAAAATATCCCGAAAAATCACTGAAGAAACATTTGCAACTGTTTCTGATATAGACGATCCTGCCAATCTTGCAGATATTATTGCCTCTCACCTGCCTTTGAAAACAAAGGATAAACAAGAGTTGCTGGAAATAAAAAATGTCAAACAACGTTTAGAAAAATTAATTGAGTTAATATCAAATGAGAAAAAAGTGCTTGACTTAGAAAAAAAGATAGGAAAACGTGTTAAAACTTCAATGGAAAAAACACAAAAAGAATATTACCTACGAGAACAACTAAAAGCTATCCAAAAAGAATTAGGAGAGAAGGATGGCAAGACAGGTGAAGTAGGAGATTTAAACGAAAAAATAGAACAATCAGATATGCCAGAACGAATTGTCGAGGTTGCAAAAAAAGAATTAGATCGATTTGAAAAAATTCCTCAAAGCTCAGCTGAAAGTTCTGTTATACGAAATTATTTGGAGTGGCTATTGGCCCTTCCGTGGTCAAAAAAGACAAATGATACAGTAGAAATAAAGCATGCCCATCGCATTCTAGATGAAGATCATTATGGATTAGATAAGGTAAAAGAACGCATTTTAGAATATTTAGCAGTCCAAAAACTTACAAAATCCATTAAGGGTCCGATTCTTTGCCTGGTTGGGCCTCCTGGGGTTGGTAAAACATCTTTAGCAAAATCAATCGCAAGATCGGTCAATAGAAACTTTGTTCGCGTTTCTTTAGGTGGAGTACGTGATGAAGCAGAAATAAGAGGACATAGAAGAACGTATATTGGTGCGATACCAGGTCGTATTATCCAAGGAATGAAAAAGGCAAAGACAATAAACCCTGTTTTCTTATTGGATGAAATTGATAAAATGTCAAATGATTTTCGTGGGGATCCATCATCTGCTATGCTTGAAGTTTTAGATCCGGAGCAAAATAGTAATTTTAGTGATCACTATATAGAAGAAACCTACGATTTATCCAATGTTCTCTTTATTGCAACAGCAAATTATGTAAATCATATTCCACAACCGCTATTAGATCGAATGGAATTAATTTCAATTGCTGGATATACTGAAGTAGAAAAATTGCATATTGCGAAAGAACATTTACTTCCAAAGCAGTTAGAAGAAAATGGATTAGAAAAAAATAAACTTCAAATTAGAGATGAAGCTTTATTAAGTTTGATACGGACTTATACTCGTGAAGCAGGGGTTCGTAATTTAGAAAGGCAAATTGCTTCGCTTTGCAGAAAGGCTGCGAAAATAATTATTTCTGGTGATAAGAAACGAGTTATTGTTACTAAAAAGAACTTAGTAGAGATTCTAGGTAAACCTTTATACCGCTATGGACGTATGGAGTTAGAAGACCAAATCGGTGCTGCTACAGGGTTAGCTTATACAGCAGCTGGAGGCGATATACTATCCATTGAGGTTTCACACTATCCCGGAAAGGGAAAGCTTACTTTAACAGGAAAACTAGGAGAAGTGATGAGGGAATCCGCACAAGCTGCTTTTAGTTATATTCGTGCAAGAACTAACGAATTGCATATCGATCCCAAATTTCACGAAACATATGATATTCATATTCATGTTCCAGAAGGGGCCACACCAAAAGATGGACCTTCTGCTGGGATAACGATGGCAACAGCACTTGTTTCTGCTTTGACAGGACAGGCTGTCAAGAAAGAAGTAGGTATGACAGGGGAAATAACGCTGCGGGGAAGAGTACTGCCTATAGGCGGCTTAAAAGAGAAATCATTAAGTGCTCACCGAGCTGGGATCACTACAATAATTATTCCCGAAGATAATGAGAGGGATATTGAGGATATTCCCGAAAGTGTACGCAATGATTTAACGTTTATAAAAGTAAATCATTTAGACCAAGTACTTAAACATGCGCTTGTGGAGGAAAAATAATGAAAATAACAACAGCTGAAATTATAACGAGTGCTGTTAGTGCTAAACAGTACCCAAATGATCGAAGTCCGGAAATAGCATTAGCTGGCAGGTCAAATGTAGGTAAGTCATCCTTTATTAATAAAATGATTCAGCGAAAAAATTTAGTAAGAACATCATCAAAACCCGGTAAGACGCAAACACTAAATTTTTATAAAATAAATGATCTTTTTTATTTCGTTGACGTCCCTGGTTATGGCTATGCAAAAGTTTCTAAGAAGGAACGAGAAAAATGGGGCGGTATGATGGAGGAATACTTTCAAACGAGAGAAACGCTGAAAGCAGCTATCTTAATTACCGATATCCGTCATGAGCCGACGAAAGACGATATGCAAATGTATGGTTATCTTAAATATTTTGAGCTGCCTGTAATTATTGTAGGTACAAAACTTGATAAAATTCCAAAAGGCAAGAGAGTGAAACATTTAAATCAAACCATTCATACCTTACAAGTAGAATCAACGGACATTGTTATTCCCTTTTCAGCTGAAACAGGTGAAGGAAAAGCCGATGTATGGTCAATCTTAAAAAAATATATATAGGCAGATATAAGAAAAATAATCCATTGCTATTTAAATGGATTATTTTTCTTATTTAATAAATAAACTCCTAAAATAATTAAAATGAGGGACCAAAATGTTTCCAGAAAGTGAATCACGTCATAAATCCAATCTAGCCAATCCGGAACATTGGTAAAAAATAGCATGCAGAGAGAAACTCCAATTAAAATAATTCCTGAAAAAAATCCGTTTTTGGTTCTTAAAAAACGTATTAAAAATGCGATACCGATAATTAGCAAGTAAACTGCCCAGTGATCAATCCAAAGTGAATAATGTATGAGGCCGTGAAAATGCACACCCAGCCCCAAAAGAAGCGTACCACTAAATAAATTTTGATAATCCTTTGCAGCATAACTATGTATAAGCAGTGTAGCCCCGACAATAATTAACAATGTAGGCCATGAATTGAATTTCGATAAAATAGGTAAATTAATTTGTTTTAATAAAAAGTAAAATCCAATACCAATTAAGATATAAGCGGAAAATGAATTTTGTTTTTTCAATTTTTCACCTCTTTCATTCTCATTAAATCAATTTCTTGATTACCAGTATATGCTATGGTAAAGTACATTCGATAATAAAAATATATGAACTATCCTATCATAATTTTTTCGAATTCTGTTCATTTTTTTAGGAATAGTAACTGTTATTTCGTGTTATAATAGATGAAGTTATATTTTTACTACGAAAAAACTTGATTTATCTTATTATACATTGTTTAAGTTTCGTTGGGGGTAAAAAAATGCATATTATTAAAGTAGGATTTAATTACAAAACGGCCCCTGTAGAAATTAGGGAAAAACTTACATTTTCTGAAAATAATATAGAAGAGGCAATGAAACAATTAAATTTGCAAAAAAGTATTTTAGAAAATGTGATTGTTTCTACATGTAACCGTACAGAAATTTATGCGGTTGTTGATCAAATCCACACAGGACGTTATTATATCAAGCAGTTTTTAGCAGAATGGTTTCAGGTTAAAAAGGAACAATTTACTGCTTTCTTACAAATCGCAGAAAGTGATGAGGCGATTGAACATTTATTTCGCGTATCAGCCGGATTAGATTCCATGATTCTAGGCGAAACGCAAATATTAGGTCAGGTAAGAGAGGCTTTTTTCACTGCACAACAAGCATATACGACAGGGACTATTTTTAATGAGTTGTTTAAACAAGCCATTAGTTTTGCTAAACGAGCGCATAAGGAAACAGCAATTGGGGAACATGCTGTCTCGGTGAGCTATGCGGCCGTACAATTAGCTAGAAAGATATTTGGCGACTTGGCAGATAAACATGTAGTTATCAATGGTGCAGGTAAGATGGGTGAATTAGCTGTTAAAAACTTGCAAGGTTCAGGTGCAACTCAAATTACCGTAGTCAACCGTACCCTTGAAAATGCTGAAGTTTTAGCGGGGAAATTTGCGGCAAATGCAGAAGAATCTTCCCATTTGTTAAAGGTTATTCAACATGCAGATATTTTAATCAGTTCAACTGGCTCAGCTTCAACGATCCTAACTAAAGAAGCACTGAAACCTGTTCAAAAAAAGCGTAAGGGAAAGCCTTTGTTCCTTGTTGATATAGCTGTTCCAAGGGATCTAGATCCAAAAATAAGTGAATTAGATAATGTTTTTTTATATGATATTGATGATTTACAGCATGTTGTTGATGAAAATCTGGCATCCAGGGAATCTGCTGCAGAATCTATAGAAGTTCTGCTTGATGCAGAAATTGTTGCATTTAACGAATGGGTAACAACATTAGGTGTTGTTCCAGTAATTTCTGCGTTACGTCACAAGGCATTGTCTATACAATCCGAAACGATGAAAAGTATAGAAAGGAAAATACCGGACTTAACAGTGCGTGAAAAGAAGGTCTTAAATAAACATACGAAAAGTATCATCAATCAGTTACTAAAGGAACCGATCAATCAGGCAAAAGAGCTTGCTGCAAGTGAAAATCCGGAGGAAGCATTGTCGTTATTTGTTGATATTCTAGGAATTAATGAAGAGGTTAAAGAGGAGTTAGTAAAACATGAGGAAAAAAAAGACGCTAATAAAACAAACGCAACGAAAAAGTTATCCTCTCGATTGATTAGAAATCTTTTGACGAGTAACTAGAAAGGATTTCATATATGTTTGAAACAGTTTGGATGTATGAAGTTATCCTATTTATTTATGGTTTAAGTTTGATCGGTTACTTTATCGATTTTATCCAACATAACCAGAAGGCGAACCGAATTGCTTTCTGGTTACTTAGTCTAGTTTGGATTTTACAAACAGCTATTTTAATAGATGAAATTCTGATTGAAAAAAATCTGCCGGTACAAACTGTAAATGACGGGTTATTTTTTTATGCCTGGGTTCTGATAACATTTTCGCTTATCATCAATCGACTGTTCAACATTTATTTTATAGTGTTTTTTTTAAATCTTTTTAGCTTTTGTATCTTGCTCTTATATTTTTTGACCAATGCACAGATTGACACTTATTCTAACGATATACCATTAGTGCATGAAATATTAATCACCCATATTACTTTAACGATTGTCTCTTACGGTTTTTTCACATTATCATTTATTTTTGCGTTAATGTATTTGATGCAATATCGTTTTTTAAAGAACAAAAAAGGATTAAAATGGATCATGCGCTTTGCAGACTTAAGGCAGTTAGATACTCATTCCATTAAAACTGTTACACTTGGGGTGCCGCTATTATTAATTGGAATTATTCTTGGTTTCGTATGGGCTTTTGTAGCTAATGCAGAATTTTATTGGTTTGATTTAAAAACAATCGGTTCTGTTTGTGTATTGGTCGTTTATATTATTTATTTATTTTTATATGTAAGAAGAGGTCAGCGTGGAAGAGTGATAGCTGTATATAATTTCGCAGCGTTTTTAGTCTTATTAATTAATTTCTTTTTATTTAGCATACTATCAAATTTTCATTTTTAATCTATTGGAGGAAAATAAATGCGCAAAATTATTGTTGGATCCAGAGGAAGCAAATTAGCTATCACACAAACAAAATGGGTCATTAATGCTTTGAAAAAAGCTGGAGTCAAAAACGAAATTAAAATTAAAGAGATAGTGACAAAGGGTGACCGCAATTTAAACGTAGCCTTGTCCAAAGTAGGCGGCAACAATATCTTTACACAAGAACTTGAACAAGCGATGTATGATCAAGAAATTGATTTTGCTGTTCATAGTATGAAAGATCTTCCATCGGTTGAACCGGAAGGACTTGTTATTGTTGGAATACCAGAAAGAGAAGATCCCCGTGATGCATATATTGCGAAAAATTCTGTTGCGTTAAAAGACCTGCCTGCTGGTTCAATTGTAGGAACAAGCAGTTTACGGCGTGCTGCACAAATTTTAGCAGTTAGACCTGATCTGAAAACAAAATGGATTAGGGGAGCAATTGATGCTCGTCTCCAAAAATTACATGATGAAGATTATGATGCAATAATATTGGCTGTTGCTGGCTTGAAGCGACTAGGCTTAAGTGAAAATATAACAGAATACTTACCAGTCGATCCATTTGTTCCCTCGGTTGGTCAAGGAGCTCTAGCTATTGAATGTCGTTCAAAGGACAAAGAGTTACGTGAAATTTTGGCAAAGATCAATGATAAAGTTGCTTTGAAAACAGTTAAAGCAGAAAGAAAATTCCTTGATTTATTACAAGGCAGCGACCAATTTCCAATAGGGGCTTATGCTTATATGGAGAACGATGAAATTATTTTGCATGCCACTGTGCTAACAACGGATGGAAAGGTCGCCTTAAAAGAGATCGTTCGAGGTGAAGATCCAGACATCGTAGGTACAGAAGCAGCAGAAAGGTTAATTAAACAAGGTGCAGCAGATATTATTAAAGAAGTTAAAGCTGAGTTAGATAAGTAATGGAGAAGATATTGCAAGATAAAAAAATTCTAATCACTAGAGAACGCAAACAAGCAAAAGCATTTTCTGAAAAAATAATGAGATTTGGCGGGATTCCGATTGAAGTACCCTTGCTGAAAATATCCTGTAAAGAGCGGGAAGAAGACAAAACTGTATTTCAAACGCTGTCAAAATATAAATGGATTTTTTTTACAAGCGCGAATGGAGTCGAATGCTTTTTCCAACTTTTAAAAAACTATAAAATCAGCTCCGGTGTTTTCAAACATATTAGGATAGCAGTTGTAGGCCATAAAACGGAAGAAGCATTAAAAAATTATGGTTATCATGCAGATTTTATTCCGACCATTTATAGTGCCGACCAAATGGTGAATGAATTTGTAAACAACTTTGCATTAAAGGATCCATTTTTACTTGTAAGAGGGAACAGGTCAAGAAATGTACTCCCTGATTTCTTTTCACGTCTTGGTATCGAGTTTGATACCGTAGAAGTATATGAAACTTTATATAATGATGAGGTAGCGGATAAATTAAATGACGTCCTGATGAATCAGCAATTGGATTTTATTACATTTACAAGTCCATCTACCGTAGATGCTTTTATAAAAATGCGAAATAGAATTCTCATGGACGGAACAATCTGTGTTTGTATAGGCACCACAACACAGCAGCGTGCTACCGAAGCAGGTTTTAATGACACAATCACTCCAGATATATTTACGATCGAAGGCATGGTAAACTGTATGAAAGACTATATTGAAAGGATAGAATATCATGGAAAATAAATTTGCACGACATCGTCGCTTACGGTCTTCAAACGCGATGCGTTCTTTGGTAAGAGAAAATCATTTACGTACAGAGGATTTAATTTACCCCATCTTTGTGACCGAGGGAGAAAACATAAAAAATGAAGTAGTTTCTATGCCTGGAATATTCCAGGTTTCTCTAGACCGCCTGGTTGAAGAGATGAAAGAGGTTGAATCATTGGATATTCGAGCTGTAATGCTGTTCGGTGTCCCTTCTGAAAAAGATGAACAAGGCTCTGGTGCTTTTATAGAAAATGGCATTGTGCAACAAGCAACTCGACTTATTAAAAAGGAAATTCCAGACTTACTCGTTATTGCCGACACATGTTTATGTGAATACACTTCACACGGGCACTGTGGTGTAATACATAATCACGATGTAGATAATGATGCGTCTCTTAAATTATTAGCTAAAACAGCTGTTAGTCAGGCTGAAGCTGGAGCAGATATTATAGCACCCTCTAATATGATGGATGGATTTGTTGCTGTGATTCGGGACGCTTTAGATGAAGCAGGGTTTTCAAATGTTCCAATTATGTCCTACGCAGTGAAATATGCTTCAGCATATTACGGTCCATTTCGTGATGCGGCAGATAGTACACCACAATTTGGGGATCGAAAGACATATCAAATGGACCCTTCTAATCGCTTAGAGGCTCTCCGTGAAGCTGAATCAGATGTAGAAGAAGGTGCAGACTTTCTTATTGTAAAACCAGCTCTTTCTTATCTTGATATTGTTCGTGATGTTAAAAACAATTTCAATGCACCGATCGTTGCTTATAATGTTAGCGGCGAATATTCAATGGTAAAAGCAGCAGCGATGAATGGATGGATTAATGAGAGGGAACTGGTTATGGAAAAGTTAACCGCAATGAAACGTGCAGGTGCAGACATGATCATAACCTATTTCGCAAAAGATGCAGCAAAATGGTTAGGAAAGTAAATTAAAATATAGGAGTGAAAAATTATGAGAAAATTTGATCATTCAGTTGACGCCTATAAAGAAGCAGTTGATTTGATGCCCGGCGGAGTGAACTCCCCTGTACGAGCATTTAAATCAGTGGAAATGTCCCCAATATTCATGCAGGAAGGCAAAGGCTCCAAAATCATCGACATTGATGGAAATGAATACATTGATTATGTTCTTAGTTGGGGACCACTAATCTTAGGACATGCTGATGAGCGTGTAGTGACTAAACTACAGGAAACAGCAGCAAAAGGGACAAGCTTTGGTGCACCGACAACGCTAGAAAATAAGCTAGCTCAACTTGTGATTGATCGTGTACCCTCTGTAGAAATGCTTCGCATGGTAAACTCTGGAACAGAAGCTACCATGAGTGCTTTACGTGTTGCTAGAGGTTATACAGGTAGAGATAAGATTCTTAAATTTGAAGGAAATTATCATGGACATGGGGATTCTTTATTAATTAAAGCTGGCTCTGGTGTAGCTACATTAGGACTTCCTGATAGCCCCGGTGTTCCTGAATCCATTGCCAGTAACACAATAACTGTACCCTATAATGATATTGCAAGTGTTCGTTCTGCATTTGAACGTTATGGTAAGGATATAGCGGCAGTAATCGTTGAGCCTGTATCAGGGAATATGGGTGTTGTACCCCCGGTAGAAAACTTCCTGCAAGACCTTCGTACGATAACAGAAGAAAATGGCTCTCTTCTTATTATGGATGAGGTAATGACGGGCTTTCGCGTAGGGTATAATTGCGCACAAGGACACTTTGGAGTAACACCTGACTTAACCTGCTTAGGAAAAGTTATCGGCGGGGGATTACCAGTAGGTGCTTATGGCGGTAAACGTGAAATTATGGAGAATGTTGCACCAACTGGAACAATATATCAGGCGGGTACATTATCAGGGAATCCATTAGCTATGACAGCTGGATATGAAACGTTAAATGCTTTGGACGAATCTTCGTATAAAGAAATTAACCAAAAGGTAGATAAATTAGTTGAAGGTTTTAGACAAGCAGCAGCAGAATTTGATATTCCTTTACACATTAATCGTTCGGGCTCTATGTTTGGGGTGTTTTTTACAGATGACTCTGTAATTAATTATGAAACCGCCCAAAAATCCAATCTTGATTATTTTGCTCAATATTACAGGGCAATGATTGAAGAAGGAGTGTTTCTTCCGCCTTCTCAGTTTGAAGGATTGTTTCTGTCTACAGCTCATACAGATGAAGACATTGAGTATACAATTAAAGCCGTACACAATGCATTTTCTAAAATTGAAAAGTGATCACATAAAAAACTATTCTAAAAGAATAGTTTTTTATTTTTGTAAAAGCTTCATTAATAAAATGCGCATAACTTATGTTTCTTACACATATAGTGATTTAAGACAGATAATTATCGAAGAGTTAGGTTGAAGGGAGGAATTTTTGAATTGTCACACGATCAACAAAAATTTAGTTTTGAGTTAAATGAGTCTCTTTATTTTGAAAAGGGACAGGAAGTTGAAGAAATGATACAAATAGCCTTAGAACCCGAAATTTCCATACAACCTTTTAATGAATATGTTTCAATCAGAGGAGTAATTGAATTACAAGGAGAATATCAAAAAGTTGAAGGGAGTGAGGAAAACCAGCAAAAAATTGCTGATATTGACAATACCCCCTCCCAGCGATTTATGGAAAGAATTACAGATATAGATGTCAATACAGCAAGCTTTTCTCATCGTTTTCCTGTAGAAATATCAGTACCTTCCTATCGGGTGAAAGACATGAATCAAATAACAGTAAGTATTGAGTCATTTGATTACGAGGTGCCTATGAATAATCAATTAAACCTAACATCAACGATTGATATTCATGGGCTAAATACTGAAAATAGTGAACCTCAACCAGTTGATACCCGCAAGACAATTGATCATGAATCGATTGAGAATCATGATTCTATCGAGCCGGCTGATGTAATAGAAGAACAACAAAAAGTAAGTAATTCCCATGAAAATGAAACACGAAACGAAATTATAGAGAACGAAGTTGATACAGATCCTGATGAAATAAAGAAACTTTCCGAAAAGAATGACGAAGAGATAAAACAAACCCCAGCTATACGTAGTATGGAACATGATGTAATGGAGGAAACGAATACTGAAGATAGGAAAAATTTTTCGGAATCTGAGCCTATAATCTCCAATGAAGAAGAAAGCTTCACATTTGATCTAAAAGCAGAAAATCAATATGAACCAGCGACTGATGGGGACACAACGAGTTCCGCTTTGGAAACACAAGATGCAGACGAGACATCATTAGAAAAAGATAGAGAAAAAAATAAAAAATCACAAACACTAGAAGAATTTTTTGAAAGTACTGCTCCTTCTGAAGGCGCTAGTAAGTTGCAAGAGGAAGAATATCTAGAGCTGGAATCAACAAACGAGGAAGCTGAAGATACATTGACTTCCCTTGAAAGCAGTTTAGAGTCTAAAGCGGATGTCAGCTATCTATCAGATATGTTTAGAGATGATGATAGCGAGGAGCAGTATGCTCGGATGAGACTTTGTATTGTACAAGATAAAGATACAATCGAATCCATTGCTGAACGTTATCAAATACCAACCTTGCAGTTATTAAAACAAAATCAACTAGATGGAGATGACCTATTTGCAGGACAATTATTATATATACCAAATAGGAAGAAATAAGAAATGATACCCCTTGCAAATGCTAGGGGTATCTTCATCCTTTCGAGGAAGAGGGATAAATATTGGAAAAAATTAATGACGTTTTGGAAGCATATGCTATTTCTCCTTTAAAAATGGATCAAATATCAAGTAACACGGTTCGAATTGAGGATGCACAGAAAATGTATGCGCTCAAAAGAAGTGCATTAACAAAGGAATCTATTGAAAATTGGGAACATGTATTGCATCAAGCAAAAGTGAAAAATATAGTTAATGTATTGCCTGTATATTTAACAAAACAAGGCCATCTTTATAAAGAAATAGATGGTACAATATTTTATTTAACCCCCTGGATAAAAGCTGGAAAATTCAACGTGAAACAATTATACCAGAGTATAGGAAGGGTTCATGCTGCAACAAAGGTTACATATTCCGTTGAAACAGAAAACATGAATAATCAATTTCATACATATATGAATCGCTGTGAAGAAGCGCAGCAAATACTTCTACATTATCTGGGGGATTTTGAGAAAGTTCGATATATGTCCCCATTTGAATTGTTGGTTTGCACGCAATACAAAGACTTGGAATTGATATTAAAGGAAAATCAAAAGAGAGTGAAACAATTTTTAGAAGAATTCAATAGAGATCCTACATGGAATTATTGTCTATGTCATGGTAATTTACTGACATCTCATCATCTTGATGTACAAATTATAAATTGGGAAAAAGCACATTATGAGAATCCCATACATGATCTCGCATATTTTTTCAATCATGAAGTAAATTCTTATGACATAGACATTGAGGCTCTTTTGGAATCATTTTCTACTTATATGAAGGAAAATGAATTAACGTTGAGTGAGCTTTATTTACTAGCAATTTATTTATTAGACACTTCAGAATATATAACAGTTGTGGAGCAATATATCAATAGAAATTCGTCACTTTCAATGATTAATCAAGTAAAAGCTTTACAACGTATCTATCGGAGATTAACTTTTGGATTACGCTTTTCAGAGTACGTTGGGAAAGTATATGACACAATTGATTTAGACGATATAGAAAGTTAAATCCATTCCAAATAAAAAGCTACAAATAAACCAACTAATATCCCTAATAAAAATACATCAAGCGTTGTTGGAAAAAACAAGGTACGTATTAACTGAAATATCATAATAGGTAATGTAACTTTTTCTACTACAATAATACAATGTCGTGCCCACGGAGGTAATCGATGTCGATAAAATCTTGCCATATGGTTCACCTCTTTGATAATAATGATGCACTTTAAGAAGTATTTCTAATAAGATATGTATATAAAAACGCTTTTGGTACAAAAATGAGGTTAAAATTTGCTTTTATAAGGAGTAATAGGTAAAATAAAACCATAAATGAATCCCAAATGCAATGATAAGGAAAAAGTACAAAGTATTACCTAAAGAGAGGGAAATAGCAGCTGAGAATTTCCTAGGAAATAAATACTCTTGGAAAGTCGCCCTTGTAGCAGCTTCTTTGAAAAGGAGTAGAAGAAGCCGGACATTGACCGTTATCAATCATTGAGTGTGCAAGTTTATTATAACTTGTAAACAAAGGTGGTACCACGGAAATATAGCCTTTTCGTCCTTTTATGGATGAAAGGGCTTTTTATATTTTAAATAGGAGGAGTAAGGTATGAATGAACAATCGAATTCCCTACCATCAAAATACAATCCAAATGAGGTAGAGAAAAATCGGTATAAATTTTGGTTAGATGGTAAATTTTTCGAAGCTACAGAAGACAGTAAAAAGGATCCGTATACGATCGTTATTCCACCGCCTAACGTCACAGGTAAATTACATTTAGGTCATGCCTGGGATACAACGATGCAAGATACCATATCCCGGATGAAACGTATGCAAGGATATGATGTATTATGGCTGCCTGGAATGGACCATGCAGGAATTGCGACACAAGCAAAAGTGGAAGCCAAATTAAGAGAGCAAGGAAAGACCCGTCATGATTTGGGACGTGATAAATTTTTAGAAACTGTATGGGAATGGAAGGAAGAATATGCGGACTTTATTCGACAGCAGTGGGAAAAATTAGGTCTTGGCCTTGATTATTCCCGCGAGCGATTTACGATGGATAAAGGATTATCTAATGCAGTACGTGAAGTTTTTGTGAAATTGTATGAAAAGGGAATCATATACCGTGGTGAGTACATTATTAATTGGGACCCGCAAACTAAAACAGCTTTATCAGATATTGAGGTTATTTATGAAGAAATACAGGGCTATTTTTACCATATGCGCTATCCGTTAAAAGATAGTGATGAATATATTGAAATAGCAACAACACGTCCCGAAACCATGTTAGGTGACACAGCCATAGCTGTTCATCCGGAAGATGATCGGTATAAACATCTTATAGGAAAAACGGTAATCTTACCAATTGTCGGCAGGGAAATCAAAATTGTTGCGGACAGCTATGTAGATATGGAACTTGGTTCTGGTGCTGTTAAGATTACCCCTGCGCATGATCCGAATGACTTTGAAATCGGTAATCGTCATGAATTAGAACGAATATTAGTCATGCATGAAGATGGCACAATGAATGAAAACGCTGGAAAATATGCAGGACTTGATCGATTTGAATGCCGCAAGCAAATTGTAAAAGATTTGCAAGATCAGGGAGTTTTATTTGAAATCGAAGATCATACGCATCAAGTAGGACATTCAGAACGCAGTGGAGCTGTTGTCGAGCCATATTTATCAACACAATGGTTTGTAGACATGAAACCACTGGCTGAAGCGGCCGTTCAACTACAACAAGGAAATAAAAAAGTCAATTTCGTCCCTGAACGGTTTGAGCGAACTTATTTACATTGGATGGAAAACATACGTGATTGGTGTATTTCTCGTCAATTGTGGTGGGGACATCGTATTCCAGCTTGGTATCATAAAGAAACAAATGAAATATATGTAGGCAAAGAAGCCCCATCTGATAGCGAAAATTGGGAGCAGGATGAGGATGTTTTAGACACTTGGTTCTCATCTGCTTTATGGCCTTTCTCCACAATGGGGTGGCCAGATGAAGGAGCAAAGGATTATAAGCGCTATTTTCCGACTGATGCGTTAGTAACGGGGTACGATATTATCTTCTTTTGGGTATCACGAATGATTTTTCAATCGATCGAATTTACCAATGAGCGGCCATTTAAAGATGTCCTAATTCACGGGCTTATTCGCGATGCAGAGGGAAGGAAAATGAGTAAATCACTTGGAAATGGTGTTGACCCGATGGATGTTATCGATAAATATGGTGCGGATTCGCTGCGTTATTTCTTATTAACTGGATCATCACCAGGGCAAGATTTACGTTTTCATTGGGAAAAAGTGGAAGCCACATGGAATTTTGCTAATAAGATTTGGAATGCTTCAAGGTTCTCGTTAATGAATTTAGAAGGTTTCACTTATGAAGACATTGATTTGTCGGGTGAAATGTTATTAGCAGATAAGTGGATTTTAACTCGTTTAAATGAAACGATCGAACAGGTTACGAAGAATACTAATAAATATGAGTTTGGGGAAGCAGGGCGTTATTTATATAATTTCATCTGGGATGAATTGTGTGATTGGTATATTGAAATGGCGAAGCTCCCAATTTACGGTGAAGATGAGAGAGAAAAGAATACAACAAGATCTGTCCTTGCTTATGTTTTAGATCAGACAATGCGTATGCTCCATCCGTATATGCCTTTTATTACGGAGGAAATATGGCAAAAGCTTCCGCATTCTGGAAAATCGATTACCGTAGCTTCGTGGCCTAAAGTAAGAGAAGAATTTCATGATGAAGAAGCTTCAAGTCAAATGAAAAGACTTGTTGAGATCATTAAATCCGTGAGAAATATCCGAGCTGAAGTGGATACACCAATGTCTAAACAAATAAAATTGCTCATTCACGCAGAAAATGATGAAATAGTAACAGAACTTGAAAATGAACGTGATTATTTAGAAAAATTTTGTAATCCGAGTGAGTTAAAAATTGGAACAGACGTAGATGTTCCGGAAAAAGCCATGACTGCAGTTGTTACAGGAGTTGAGCTATTTTTGCCTCTTGAAGGGCTCATTGATTTTGATAAGGAAATTGAACGATTAGAAAAAGAAT
The DNA here is from genome assembly GCF_017874635.1 of Virgibacillus alimentarius. NCBI lineage: Bacteria > Bacillati > Bacillota > Bacilli > Caryophanales > Bacillaceae > Virgibacillus > Virgibacillus alimentarius. Next base: position 160,277 of record NZ_JAGIKX010000002.1, on the reverse strand, counting down.
TAACGAAATGGAACAAAGAAGTAGAACGCGTGCAGAAGAAATTGGCGAACGAAGGATTTGTCAACAAAGCACCCAAGGCTGTGGTTGATCAGGAAAAACAGAAAGAAAAAGATTATTTGGATAAACATTCAAAAGTTAAGGCACGACTAGCAGAACTAAAAAAGTAATAAAAAATAGGCTGTATAAAAAGTTACAGCCTATTTTTTGTCTAATTGCTGAGTTTTTGTTTGATATGTTTCACGTATTCCCGCAAAATATTTATATGACTAACAGAACTTAATGTCCTAGACCCTACCACATCTTCGATTTCATTGAACAACATTTCTCCATTTGCACCAATTAAAAAATCAATACCTACCATATCGAAATCAAAATAATTTATTATTTTGTTGATCATGGATGTTTCATTATCATTTAATTCATACCAGCGGGCAGACCCACCAAGTTTGAAATTTGCTCTAAAATCATTAGTACTCATTCTTAACACTGCCCCTATAATTTCTTTGCCGACCACAAAAACGCGGATATCTTTTCCGAGTTGTACATCACATCTTTGAATAATTATGTCATTCTCGATATATTTTTCTATACCTTCCAACCATTCTTGGTAGTTTTCGATCATGTAAACCTGTTTTCCCCCGCGCCCTAAGACGTCTTTGATAACAAATGGATATGAAATAGGAGGAGTAGCAGTTATCAATTCTTTTTTTATGTAGATTGTATCTACCATTGGGATGGATAAATCTGTTATATAATGATGTGTCAAAGCTTTATTATTACAAATTCGAGCTACATTAGAAGAGTTAAAAGCTGTTATGCCGCAAGCTTCTAAGTGTTTATTTAATAGTGGCTCAATCGTACGAACGATTGCAAAATCCGGTTGCGTAATACGTTTGCCATTTTTATAAATGATACGTTCATTATTCATGATACCAATGGTTAATTCTTCTCTAAAAATTAATTTGAGTGATAGATTTTGTAAATACGCTTCACCGATAAACCAATCAATAAAGGTTTTGTTTTTTTCTGCATCTTGTTTGTTATAAATTAACCAGCCCTCTTGCATCATGCTACACCCACTCACTTTTCTTTTAATCTATCTAAAATATAGTCGATCATAAAGTCTGCTACATTAATATTTGTACAATCAAACATATTTCGTATATGTGCATTAGAGTTAACTTCACAAACTATTGGTTTCCCCGTTGGTCCTAATAATAGATCTACTCCTGCAAAATCAGCTCCAATTGCTTTTGTAGCAGCAATTGCCAGCTCTTTCTCAAGCTTTGTAGGATGGTATGATTCCATCATTCCACCAGTTGTGATATTTGCTCGAAAATCATTTGTCGAATATCTTCTCATAGCTGCAACTACTTCATCTCCTACGACATGTAATCGCATATCTTGTCCATAGCTGGAAGCAATGAATTCTTGAAATATAAACGGTTTTCCTCGAAGCTCATTTACTTTGTTAATCAATTCCGGCTCGTTATGGATGAGATAAACTTGCTCGCCAAACGAACCAAAAGCTTCTTTTACAATCATAGGAAATTCGAATGTGTCTATGGCTACTTGAATGGTTTGCGAAGCAAATGATGATATTCCAGGAAACGTTTTAGGCGCAATGATTGTTTTAGGTATAGGTATGTTATACCGAGCTAATTGTTGGTAAGACAAAATCTTATCATCGCTTACAGCAATTGCTTCTGAGCTGTTAAACACATGCACACCTTGTAATTCAAGCTGTTTTGCTAAATAAATATCTTTATCTGTAAACACTACATAATCTGGCAAATCATCTTGGTTGTTTTTTAAAAATGTTACTTTTTTACTACTGATCAATGAATGCAATTCATTATTTTTATAAATTTGAGTATGACTGTCTTTTCGATCCGCTGAGCATTTAATCCATTCTGCAAAATCAAGGAATTTACTCCCCGGTATCTGGCCATTATATATAATCCACCCTTGTAAACTCACAATCTGATTTCCTTTCTATACTTAAATTGATATACTGTTTTTGTATTTAAAACTGATTTTTGAGAGTGGTGTACAAATGTTTGAAACGATTCAACAAGTGGAAGACTTTTTTGAATACAGAAGAAAAATAGGAATAAAACCAGGTTTAGAACGCATGAGACAGTTGTTAGAATTGGTCGGTAATCCGCAAGAACAGATACAAGCTATTCATATTGCGGGTACAAACGGAAAAGGGTCAACACTATCTTATTTAGATCATGCTCTGAGAGCTAATAGCTATCTTGTTGGAGTTTTCACTTCTCCAAGCCTTACAGGTTTATGTGGATACATGAAAATCAACGATCGTCCAATATCTGAAAATACTTTCATAACTATCTTAAATGATATTTACCATCTGATTCAACGGCTAGACAGAGAACAAAGGCATCCATCCGAGTTTGAGATTATTACTGTGATTGCTTTTTTGTATTTCGCAAAACATGTCGATATTGCCTTAATAGAAGCCGGGATGGGGGGCCGTGAAGATACAACAAACTGTATTCAACCTATTATATCCATTATAACAAATGTTGCAAAAGACCATACTGTTTTTTTAGGAAATAGCATAAAAGAGATAGCTCATCATAAAGCTGGAATCATTAAGAGTGATCGGCCGGTCATTATTGGCGATATGCATCAAGACGCTCTTAAGGTAATCAAGGAGGAAGCGGTCTTAAATCAGGCCGACCTCTACCAATTAGGTGTGAATTTCACTTATGAATCTATTCGAAATGACATATTCGAACAAAGTTTTATGTGGCGTATCAATTCATTTGAATTGCAAGTTCACATACAAATGCAAGGAGAACATCAGCTAAAAAATGTTTCCATTGCAATAATGGCTTTAGTGAAATTAATAGAAGATGGGTATAGTCTTCAGTGGAATAAGGTGCTTCAAGCAATGAGGAAAACAGTTATTGCTGGCAGATTTGAAATAGTTCATCATGATCCTATGATTATCGTGGATGGAGCGCATAATCCTGCAGGAGTTCAGTCTTTTTTACATACAGTAAATGAAAATTATGAAAACATGGATAAGCATCTTATATTTGCAGCCTTTAAAGATAAGGATTTAAAAACGATGCTTGATGAACTTCATAAGCATTTCATTTCAATAACATTAACAAGTTTTGACCATCCAAGAGCAGCAAGCACAAAGACTTTATACGAACTAACTCCAGCAACTAATAAATATCAGCTTCCAAATTGGAAAGATGCAATTAAAAGGATTAGTGAAAATTCTTTTCATAAACAGTGTTATTTTGTAACAGGTTCCATTCATTTTATATCTCTTGTTCGAACATATTTTCAGTAAAATGATGTGCTGCATATTACAAATAAAAGGCATATTTTGTTGAACGAATTTTAGAAGCATTGACAAAAATCGGCTTTCTTTTTGAATTTCCTATGCTAGAGTAAAACTATTACAACTAGCAAAGCGAGGGAAGAAAAGATGGAAAATAAAAAACCAATTGTCGTGCGCATGAATGGAAAGCGGGCGAAGTCAAATCGAAAAAAAGATAACTTTGCTGCAGGCTCTAAAACGAATAATGAACAGGCAGCTACCATTGAAAAAACTGACGCTCCAGTCCCAACATTTGCTAGAGGGTACAAAAATATGAAGTCTGATAATAAAAGTATAAAGGGATCTTTGAAGCCTATTGTGATAGCTATTTTAGCTGCAATTATTACAGGTTCTATACTAGGTTTTATTATGCTGAATATGTTTGGAAGTATACAAGACAATGCAGGCAATAAGGGAGTAGGAGATAATAATGATAATGTGGCTGCAACAAATGATTCCGGCAATGAAAGCAAGAATACTTCAACTGCAATGGATAATAAATCTTTAACTGCTTATGTAATACAGGGAGGTGTTTTCTCAGAAAAGGAGAACGCTGATAAATGGGCAAAAAAGTTCAAGCAATCTGGATTTCCAGTGATTATATGGGAAAGAGATAATCAGTATTATTTACTGACAGGTATTGCAAGTACGAAGGAAAAGGCTAATCAGGATACAGCTTCAATGAAAGAGGAAAACATGGAACTGTATGTTAAGGAATGGGAAACAGGTAAAATAGAAGCCGAACTTAATAAAGGGGAAATGAATTGGTTAAAGACATACCAGAAGCAATGGGAAGATACACTTACATCATTGAATCATAAAGAAGCATTTCCAAAAAAAGAATGGGAAAAATTAGCTGAAAATCCACCACAGAATTCAAAAATGATTTCAAAATTTGCTGATTATATGACCGATTCGCTTAATGACCTGGACCATAAAAATAAGAAGCAAATACAGAAGTTCTTGCTCGTGTTATGGCAACAATATGAAAAAATATTAACATAACTATAATTATGAAATGATGTAAAATAGATAGAAAGCAGAAAATAAGTATTTTTTCAGCTAGGCAAAAAATTAAAATTGAATTTCCATTATGTGTTTTTGCAATTTAGTACCAAAATATTGCCTTAAAAGATGGTTTTGCAGATTGGTTCAAAAATATATTATCAACTATTATTGATAATATATTTTAAAAGGAGGAACCATAATGACAACTTCATCGATTATGATTAAGGATGTACCAAAGGAGGACCGCCCAAGAGAAAGATTATTAAAACTAGGGGCCAGCTATTTATCTAATCAGGAATTATTAGCTATTTTACTCGGGAGTGGAACCAAACAAGAATCCGTTATGTCTTTATCCAATCGGATACTTATGCATTTTGAAGGACTAAAATTATTAAACGATGCGACTATTGAGGAGTTAACAGCTATTAAAGGAATAGGCATAGCAAAGGGGGTTGTAATATTATCAGCAATTGAACTTGGTAAAAGAATGAATGAATATAAGCCAAACGAACGATATACAATCCGTTCACCAGAGGATGGCGCTGATTATGTCATGGAGGAGATGCGTAATCTACCTCAGGAACATTTTGTAGTTCTCTTTCTTAATACAAAAAATCAGATCATTCACAGACAAACAATTTTTATCGGAAGTTTAAATGCCTCAATCGTACATCCCCGGGAAGTATATAGGGAAGCGGTAAAACGTTCTGCAGCTTCTATTATATGCGCCCATAATCACCCTTCTGGAGTGCGCCTGCAAGGTGCGTAATTTTAGCGATTTCTTTTGAAATCTAGAACTCCTTACAATGTTCTATGGTCAGCATCTTACCTTGAGGGGAAACCCATAGAGGAAACAGAGCATGATGTGAAAAGGAGAAAAGACGACAAAACTATCTAATGTCGAGTCAGTTCTTCAGACCAAGTGGTGTACGGTAAAAGCTAAACTGCTTAAATCCTAGACGAATGAGCGATGGGTGCGCCGTTGTCTACGATAGTTAACAGGCAATGAGGGCAAAATGGGAGACACATTGCTTGTGTGTCTGCTGGGTATCTCCTGAACTCTGCCCATAGTAAGGTTTTGTCCTTCAATCCTCAACTAGAGGAAAACGTCGAAAGGGATACCTAACCATCACGTATCTAAAATTAAGACATAATGCAGGGATTACCTAAATGCAAACGCCACACGGCTATTAGATTTTGGTCTCTGAAAATTGCATATGGTAACGGAGTCTCCGTAGTACCCAACGTTCGCTTGTAATGAGTTTAGCATGGGGAAGGGAGACAGGTTGATGTTAACGTCAATGAGAAAGGAGTCATGAATATGGCGACAGATCCATTTCATCAGTTAGACGTTATAAGGAAAGCTTCTCATAACGGAAAATTCATTACTGATTGTTACCGCTTAATGTATAAAAAAGAGTTGTGGATGAATGCTTATGCCAAACTATATCCAAATCCAGGAAAACTAACGCAAGGAATATCGGATGACACGATAGATGGTTTCAGTCTACAAAAAATTGAAGGTATCATAGAGCAATTAAAAGCTGGAACATTCCGTTTTGCACCTGTAAGAAGGGTTTATATCCCTAAATCTAATGGGAAAAAGAGACCACTAGGAATTCCTAGTTTCAAAGATAAGCTAGTACAAGAAGTTATGAGAATGATATTGGAAAATGTATATGAACCGACATTCTCAGAAAACTCCCATGGTTTTAGGGGGGAAAGAAGCTGTCATACAGCCCTATCCCAAATTAAAAGCACGTGGAAGGGTCTAACATGGTGCATTGAAGGAGATATCAAAGGCTTCTTCGACCATATTGACCATAAGGTACTAATAAAACTTATCTCAAAGAAAATAAATGACCATCGTTTCTTGCTTCTCGTTCATAATGCACTTACTAGTGGCGTAATGGAGAACTGGATGTATCGTAAAACCTACAGTGGCACACCACAGGGTGGGATTATATCACCTATTTTAGCTAACATCTATCTCCATGAGTTTGACCTTTTTATGGAAAAACAATTGAAGGAATTTGATAAAGGAGCAAGAAATGGGGAATATAGAAAGATCCGTTCAAAAATTAGCACGTTATCACAAAAGATTAAAAGACTCGATCAAAGAAACGATCACATGCAATGGAAAGGTAGAGGTGAGTTAATCCTTGAGATTCAGAAACTTAAAGCAAAACAAGTAAAAGTTACCTCTATTATCGATCCAAGGGGCAGAAACTACCAAAGAATGAAATATGTACGTTATGCAGATGATTTTGTGATTGGGATTGCTGGTTCAAAGCAAAGTGCAGTGAACATGAAGAATACAATCAAACGATTTCTTAAAGATGAATTAAACCTTGACCTTAGCGATGAAAAAACTCTCATTACCCATTTAGAAAAGCCGATTCCTTTTCTTGGATATCAATTTCGTAGTTGGGATGAAATAAAGATCAAAAAGGTCACTTACAAGAATCAAAAACATCCATTGAAAAAGAGAATTTTATCAGGTGTTATTAAGTTAGAAATTCCTGAAAAGAAAATTAAAGAATTTGCAACAAAAAACAGATATGGTAATTTAGACAGCTTTAAAATTATACATCGAGCAAAACTTATTAATAATTCGGAGTTAGAAATTCTGTATATCTATAACGCTGAACTACGTGGAATTGCAAACTACTATAAGTTAGCCAATAACTATCATCATTTAGATAGGTTATTTTATCTAGCTGAAAGTAGTTTCGTTAAAACTATAGCTAATAAACGTAGAAGTACTTCTATGAAGGTTGCAACCAGCATGCGAACACATAAACAGGCAAGTTTATGCCTTATTATGAAAGGCAAACATGGAAATGAAAAACTTCATCAGTTCGTAAAGCTAAAAGATCTACCAAAGCATAAAGGTTCAATAAAAGCAGATTCCCCCGATATAGATGTCTTGATAAATGCATAAAATATTCGGGCAGAACTGAACTTGAACAGCGTTTAATGGCGAATAAATGTGAAGCGTGTGGTACGACAGAAGGTGTGATGGAAGTTCATCATGTTCGTAAATGAAAGGACTTGAAGAGTTAAAAACATTTAACATACTTGAACAAGAAAATGATAGAACACAACAGGAAAACCATTGTCCTTTGTTATAAATTCCATCATGACCACCATGAGAAGCAAATACCGATTAGTCAACTGACGAGCCGTATACGCTGAAAGGTGTACGTACGGTTCTGAGGGGGGAGTTGTGAAACCTGATTTGGGACAAAACAAGGCGCATGGCTCCTACCCTACGATCCTACACCTTCCCAAGAGGATATTAGTGTAACAAGACGATTAGTTGAATCGGGGAAAATGATAGGTATAGAACTTTTAGATCATTTAATCATTGGAAACAGAAAATTCGTATCTTTAAAAGAAAAAGGATATCTCTAACACTATCTATTTTTTTCTTTTTTTCGTATAATTGAATAGATGTATTGTAATCTAGCGCCATTTTTCGATGATTTATTGAAAGTGGCGCTATTAGCTTCATAATATAAAAAATCATTTACAAAAATTGAACTCGGTGTAAAATAAAAAAGAAGAAGTTTCATTGCCACAAATATTATAAATCGATATAGTAGTGAAGGATGAAAGAAACGAACTGTGATTGGAAAGGAAGATACTTTTTGGGAAGATTTAGTTTGTCACAAGATCTCGGAATAGACTTAGGTACCGCTAATACCCTCGTTTTTGCTAAAAGTAAAGGTGTGATTGTCAGAGAACCTACTGTAGTGGCTAAAAATATAAATACTGGAGATATAGAAGCTGTAGGGAGTTCTGCTCGAAAGATGATTGGCCGAACTCCAGGAAATATATCTGTTGTTCGCCCAATGAAAGACGGGGTAATAGCGGATTATGATACAACAGCTGTCATGATGAAATATTATCTGAAGCAAGCAATGAAAAATCGTTCTTTTTTAGCGAGTAAGCCAAATGTAATCATATGTGTACCTTCTGGTATTACAATGGTTGAAGAACGTGCAGTTGTGGATGCTACAAAACAAGCTGGAGCTAAAGACGTGTTCCCAATCGCTGAACCTTTTGCTGCAGCTATAGGATCCGGATTACCGGTATGGGAACCTACAGGAAGTATGATTGTGGATGTTGGAGGTGGGACGACAGAGGTAGCAGTTGTTTCCCTGGGCGGTATAGTTACCAGCCGTTCTATTCGTATAGCAGGAGATAATATGGATGAAGCAATTATTCAATATGTTCGTAAACATTATAATTTAATGATTGGGGAAAGATCTGCCGAATCAATTAAAATGGATGTTGGCTCAGCAAGTGAGGCTGTAGAAGATAAAGAAATGGAAATTCGCGGCCGGGATTTGGTAACGGGTTTACCAAAAACAGTTACGATCAATGCTAAAGAAATAACAATCTCTTTGCAAGACAATATCAGCGAAATTGTAGAGGCAGTAAAAAACACATTAGAAAATACGCCACCCGAATTAGTAGCTGATATTATGGATCGCGGTATAGTGTTATCTGGCGGCGGTTCTCTTTTAAGAAATTTAGATCAAGTTATTAGCGATGAGACAAAAATGCCTGTGTTCACTGCAGATAATCCTTTAGATAGTGTAGCAATTGGAACAGGCAAATCATTAGAATACATTCAGTATTTCCGAACCCATCCGAATGTTTCTTCTCGTCCTAGTACGGATACGTAAGTAGGTGTTTCTATGTCTTTTTTTCATAAACGTCGATTCTTTGTTTTACTAATTGGTATAATCATTTTGATTGCATTAATCGGTTATTCTCTAAATAATAGGGAAAATTTAACAACACCAGAGAAATTTATACAGGATGCAGTAGGATGGGTTCAAAATGTTATCCATGCTCCGGTTACATTTGTTACAAATATCTTTGGGAATCTAGATGATTTAAAAAATACGTACAATGAAAATCAAATATTGAAAGAAAAGTTAGCTGAGTACAAAAGTCTTATTTACGAAGTTCAAGAATTGAAAGAAGATAATGATGAATTGAGAAAAACCCTGGAAAAAACAGAGTCGATACAAGATTTTGACCCAATTCAAGCTACGGTTATATCCCGTTCTCCTGAACGTTGGGTGGAGCGTGTAACTATTAATAAAGGTTCACAACATGGAATAGAGCCTAATATGGCTGTTATTACTGCCGAAGGCATGATAGGCAAAGTACAGACGGTTTCTAAATTGACATCTACCGTTCAGCTGATTACTGGTTTCGATGAATTTAACCGGATATCTGCAACGATTTCTCGTGAAGAAGGAAAAGACATTTTCGGCTTAATTGAGGAATTTGATGAAGAAAGTAACTCCTTATCATTTAAAATTATTGAAGAATCTAAGAAAGATCTTGAAGAAGGAGAATTGGTAATTTCTTCAGGAATGGGAGGGGTATTTCCGGCAGGCTTATTAATTGGTACAGTTAAGGAAGTTGTTTCAGACCAATATGGTTTGACTCGTACCGCCCTTATAAAACCAGCTGCTAATATGTATGACATTAATCATGTCATTGTTGTAGATAGAAAACTACAAAAGGATGATAAACAAAATGAAGAGCAGGAGGAAAAAGAGTAATGAAACGACTATATCTACCACTTATCCTCTTCTTTCTAATGACTTTAGAAGGTGTAGCACTGGAATTATTGCCTGCAAAATTGGTCATTAATAATTCATGGATTATCCCTCACTGGGTTTTTATGTTTTTAGTGCTTATAGCCGTATATTATGATTTGGAAAGCTCCCATTTTTCCGTTATTTACGGTGTTATATTTGGTTTATTAATTGATATTGTTTATACAGGCGTCCTAGGCGTATACATGTTTTCTTACGCCTTTTCTATATCCATCATTTATGGATTGAAAAAAATGATTCACGCTAATATTTATGGAGTTCTTTTTTTAGGGTTGATTGGTACGGTGTTAACAGATATATCCATTAATTTTATTTATACTGTAGTTGGGATGACGGATATGGGATGGGGTAATTATTTTCTTTATCGCTTATTCCCCACAATTCTAGCTAATCTGTTATTTTTGATTGTTTTGTATCCACTTATAACAAAACAACTGGTTGAATGGAGAAGAGAACAAATAAATAGAAATCGTATATTGTAATGCTGTTATCTTGGTTGAATACATTCTATAACTCTTCTAAAATTACATAATAAATTCTATTAAAAATGAATGAATATTAAAGTATAGAACAGAGTTTTTTAATGAGGTGAACTTATCATGCTTGACAGTAAACAGAGGATAACGATTAAAGGTACAAGAGATGGGCTCACTCTGCTTATTGACGATTCTTGTTCATTTGAAGAAGCGGTTAATGAACTTCGTGAAAAAATAGCTGAAAGTCGTCCGAACAAGGAAGAACCGATTGTTTCTGTAACAGTTCAATTAGGAAATCGTTATTTAAATAATGTACAAAAAGAACATTTACGATATTTAATAAGTGAAGAAAATCGATTTACAATTCATTCTTTTGAATCAAATGTTGTTCACAAGGATGAAGCGTTAGCTTGGCGGGAAGAAAGCGAAATTAAGTCCGTTAATAAAATAGTTCGATCTGGACAAATTTTAAACGTAACTGGGGATCTATTGTTAATTGGCGATGTAAATCCAGGAGGCAAAGTAATTTCCACTGGAAATATTTATATCTTAGGGAATTTGCGAGGAATCGCACATGCAGGGAAAGAAGGAGATAGAAATGCAATAATAGCAGCATCTTATATGAAGCCAAGTCAGCTTCGGATCGCAGACTATATCAGCCGTGCTCCTGATTATGAAGCTGATGGTGTGTACATGGAATGTGGTCTTGTAGATGAAAAACAAGATAAAATAATTATTGATCGTATTCAGGTTCTTCCACACTTGCGAAAAGATTTAAGCGGTTTTGAGAGGAGAATGCATAATGGGTGAGGCAATTGTTATAACCTCAGGAAAAGGCGGCGTAGGGAAGACTACTACAACTGCAAATATTGGTACAGCTTTAGCCTTAATGGAAAAAAAAGTATGTTTAATTGATACCGATATTGGTTTACGTAATCTGGACGTTGTCATGGGCCTTGAGAACCGAATTATATATGATATTGTGGATGTTATCGAAGAAAGATGTAAATTAAAACAAGCTCTTATTAAAGATAAACGCTTTGAATCCTTGTTTGTTTTACCAGCTGCACAAACAAGTGATAAGTCATCTGTGACAAGTACGGGTATGCAAAAGATTATCAATGAATTAAAGCAGGACTATGATTATATTGTAATTGATTGTCCGGCAGGTATTGAACAAGGCTTTCAAAATGCGATTGTTGGAGCAGATAAAGCAATTGTTGTAACCACCCCGGAAAAGTCTAGTGTCCGCGATGGGGACCGGATAATTGGCCTTTTGGAAAAAGAAGATATAGACCCTCCAAGTCTAGTTATTAATCGGATACGTAACCATATGATGAAAAATGGTGACATGCTTGATGTGGATGATATTGTACAAATCCTCTCCATTGATTTAATTGGAATTGTTACTGATGACGATGAGGTTATCAAAGCATCAAACCAAGGTGAGCCCGTTGTAATTCACCCTAGCTCCAAAGCTTCGATTGCCTACCGAAATATTGCTCGTAGAATTTTAGGAGAAACAGTACCTCTTCAATCTTTAGAAGAGAAGAAAAGTATATTCCAAAAAGTAAAAAGTTTCTTTGGACAAAGAGCATAAAAAAACAGAGATTCATATCTTGTCCATTAGCCACATATCCTAGTATAAATATTTACAAAGGATTGTGAGGATGATGAATAAAAAAATCAAAAAAATTAGACAGTCAATTGAAAAACGAAAAAAAATGCGTAATGTTTCTGCCAATGCCAATGAGGATTTGAATAAGTATTTATTCACAACATTACCTCAAGATGAAGAGAGACATGGCAATTTTTCAACGTTTCCTGATGCAGCGTTTTCAAGCAAAGACAGTCGTAAGGTAGCCTCTGGATTAATTCTGAAAAGCTTTTTATCTGTAATGCTTTTTTTTGGTGTAGCCTTATTATTACAAACAGATAAAGAAATCCTAGATAAACCTAAGGGTTGGACGAGTAATGCATTAACAGAGGAATTTCCATTTGCTCGTGTAAATCTTTGGTATCAAGAAACATTTGGTTCCCCCTTGACTTTTTCACCGAAATCAACTGAAGCTACAGAAAGAGAGCCATCAATGGCACTACCAGTGTCTGGAAGTGTAACGGAATCATTTCAGGCTAATGGAACAGGAGTTATGATCACTCCAAGCGAAACCGATACTGTGAACGCATTTCAAGATGGGGTTGTGGTATTTGCAGGTAATGATCGTGAAACAGATAAAACAGTGATTGTACAGCATGCGGATGGCAGCGAATCAACATATGGCCATTTAAGTTCTATCGAAGTTCATCCATATCAATTCATTACGGCTGATCAAAAGCTAGGGAAATTTAAACCATCAGACCATAATAAAACAGTTTATTTTTCAATTGAGAAAGATAAAGAATATATCGATCCTGTTCAGGTGATCAAAGTTGACGACAATTTTTAAAAATATACCATCTATCCATATTCATCCTATTTTGCTTTTTTTTATTTTAATTGCAATCCTGACTGGTACATTTATGGAGCTAGCAATCATCTTGTCCATTATCTTCATTCATGAGCTTGGTCATTATACGATGGCGCAAATTTTACAATGGCGGATCAGACGTATCATGTTATGGGTGTTTGGAGGGGTCATGGATACAGATGAACATGGTAATAAACCAATATATGAGGAAGTGTTGGTTACCATTGCAGGACCTTTTCAACACATAATTATATTTTTCATCGTTTTTCTTTTCACTACTGGTGATATACTGCCTACATCTATTTTACATTTGATTGTTTATTATAATACTGCAATATTGCTTTTTAACTTATTACCAATATGGCCATTAGACGGTGGTAGATTATTCTTTTTATATTTATCATCTTTTTTACCATACCGAAAAGCTTATCATGCGATTATTATATTTTCGATTAGTTTAAGTTTACTAATCATAATATTGCAGTTTATCTTTCTTCCATTTACATTAAGTGCTTTTCTTTTAATGATTTTTCTTTGTATGGAAAATAGGACAGAGTGGAAGTACCGATACTACGTATTTATTCGGTTTTTGTTAAATCGTTATGAAGGAAAATCAACTGTTAAAGGGATACAGCCAATCACTGTTTCATCAGAAAATTCTTTAATGAATGTCTTTTTTCTTTTTAGGCGTGAAAAAAAACATCCAATATACATTATGTTTTCTAATCGAAAACGAATAGCAATTGATGAAAATGATTGTTTGCGAAGTTATTTTTATGAAAATCAATATAATAAAAAAATAGGGGAAGTTGCCAAGTCTATCCTATAGCACATGTTATTGAACGTGTAAATGTGCTTGACAAATATTTTGAATTCATGTTAATATATTAACGTTATTCATTGTAGCACCAGTGCTACAACCGCACAGAACAGGTGGGAAATTCATTCAGAATACCTGTATGGCGAGTCTTAGTTAATTGAGGAGGTGCAAAGTATGTACGCAATTATTGAAACAGGTGGTAAACAACTCAAAGTTGTTGAAGGACAAGAGATTTACGTAGAGAAAGTGGATGCGGAAGCAGATGAAACGATAACTTTTGATAAGGTACTTTTCGTTGGTGGTGACAATGTTAAGGTTGGCACTCCATATGTTGAAGGTGCAACTGTAACTGCAAAAGTTGAAAAGCAAGGACGTCAGAAAAAAATTACTGTGTTCAAGTATAAACGCAGAAAAAATTACCATCGAACACAGGGACACCGTCAACCTTATACAAAATTAGTAGTTGATAAAATTAATCAATAAGGTTAATGTTTATGATTAGTATTACTGTTTTTCGTAAAGATCATAAAATAACAGCATTTGAACTTTCAGGTCATGCCGAAAGCGGACCTTATGGATATGACCTTGTTTGTGCAGGCGTATCAGCTATTTCTTTTGGTACGGTAAATGCAATTATGCAAATATGTGAAATAAACCTCGAAATTAACCAAGAAGAAAATGGTGGGTACCTTTATGTAGCTTTTCCTGCGTCAATAGACGATAATACAAAAGAGAAGAGTCAACTTCTACTTGAAGGTATGATTATTTCACTGCAAACGATAGAACGTGAATATCATCAATTTATTAAAATTGAAAATAAGTAAGGAGGTGCAGCCAAATGCTACGTCTAGATTTACAATTCTTTGCACAGAAAAAAGGTGCTGGTAGTACAAGAAACGGTCGTGACTCTCATGCAAAACGCCTTGGTGCAAAGCGCGCAGACGGACAGTTTGTTACCGGTGGCTCCATTTTATATCGCCAACGCGGGACTAAGATATATCCAGGTGAAAATGTAGGACGCGGCGGAGATGATACACTTTTTGCAAAGGTCGATGGTGTTGTTAAATTTGAACGCATTGGTCGTGACCGTAAAAAAGTAAGTGTCTATTCAACTGTTCAAGAAGCATAATAAATATATTAGTTCACACTCCAACCAATCTAATGGTTGGAGTTTTTTTGTTCGCCCAGCATGGGCGAACTCTAACGGGTGAAAGTCCCCAGTGCGACCATGTAGCGGTAAGCACATAGCCGACAGTAAGGGTGTCTATAGCGATGTGGAATCTGAAGGAAACTCGAGGCAAACCTCTGGTCTGACGAACAGAAACCATATAGGAGGCAACATATGAGGATAAGTCTACAAAAGAAGCTGAAGTCCAATAGCTGCAACATCATGTGGTGTATATATGGCAGATAGATGGAGGGAAAGAGTTCGTACCTTAACTGGGGAGGTCTCGTATAAATGTCAAGATAAGAATGTACAGTTGTGACTATTTAAGAATGTCCACTTTTGATCTTTCTTCTGATGGAAAATGATTTTTAAGTCTGTATGAATCTCCAACAATATTTATGACTGATGCGTGATGGAGAACACGATCTAAAATCGCATTCGCAATCTTAGGATCTTGAAATACCTCTCCCCACGATTTAAAATTCGCATTGGTTGTAAGAATAGTACTACGTAATTCATAACGCACGTCGATTAACTGAAAGAATAACTTCGCATCTTCTTTACTAATAGGTAAATAACCGATTTCATCAATGATTAAAAGTTTATATTTTCTAAATGTTTAATACGTAATTCTAGCCGATTTTCAGCTTGTGCCTTTTTTAAATTTAAGATTAAATCATGGCATTTAATAAAGTAGGTACTTGTACGCTTTTTAGCTGCTGCTATCCCAATCGATGTTGCTAAGTGTGTTTTACCTACACCACTTGTACCTAGGAAAACGATGTTTTCCTTTTGTTCTATAAATCGTAATGTCATAAAGTCTAGTATTTGCTCTTTATTGATGGAGGGTTGAAATTCAAATTCAAAATCTTTTATTTCCCTTAAATGTGGAAAAGCCGCAACCTTCACCATCGATTTGACCATATTTATTTCTTTCATGTCTATTTCATAATCGGTTAATTTGATAAGGGCATCTATAAAAGATAAATCATTATTATTCATAAAATCAATTGTCTCATCTAAATGAAGATCCATTTGATTTAGTTTTAAATATTTTAGGTTTTCTTTTAATTTTAAATAACTAGTATTCATCGTTATACACCTCATTAATCGCTTCTAAGTTTTTAAGAGCTAAATCTTCTATCTCATCCTTTTCTTTATATGGAAGCTGTCTAGAAAGCAAATCAGCGTAATGATCAGGGTGATAATTAAGTTTTTTCTCACTTAAATGATGTTGTGCAATAAGATTCATGTTAGAATAAATATATAATGTTTTATCATATACTTGTAAGCCAACGGCTTTTCCAATATATCCTGGTGGTACAGAATATTGGTTGGATTGATAATTGACCATATTAGATGGGGTTACTTTCACAAGTGTATGTTTTATCCTATAGAAATCTCTTATTCTGTTACTGGGTAGTGCGGATAGGAGGTTTCTTTCTTTTTCTAGACCTAGGATTGGAATAACTCCTGTTCCTTGATGATAGCTATGATTAATTCTATTACATAATTTCTGAACAAAATGATGTAGTTCTTCATCTGAACAATTTAGTCCATGATTATCTTTCAAATATTGCCATAAAATACGCTTATAATAAAACTTTTGTGGTGATTCATCTGATAGTAATCTTTTAATATGAAATGTTTAACTCCGTGTTGATATCGATTGCGATATGCATAATATTCACCTCATAAAAATTATGCAATAATTTATCACAATTGTACATTGTCTATTCAATCATTTCTGTACATTCTTAAACTATCATTTATAGTCTCGTTTATCTGATGAATATAAGGAAACGGTAATCGGAACGCCACAAGGGGGAAACCTTTCTCCACTACTTAGTAACATCATGTTAAATGAACTTGATAAAGAGTTAGAAAGTCGTGGATTACGTTTTGTGAGGTATGCAGACGATTGCATTATCATGGTCAAAAGTGAAATGGCAGCTAGACGTGTAATGAGGTCAGTGACGAAATATATTGAGGAAAAGCTTGGTCTAATAGTGAATATGATAAAATCTAAAGTAACTAACCAAATAATCCGGATTTGAAATTCTTGGGATTTGGATTCTTTAAAGACTATCAGAACCCTCTATACAAAGCTAAACCACACAGAAAATCAGTGGAGAACTTTAAGTATAAACTAAAGCAACTAACACGAAAGAACTGGAGTATTGATACGAAGTATCAAGTGGAAAGAATAAATCAGCTAATTCGTGGCTGGGTAAACTACTTCAAAGTGGGTTACATGAAGAAATTACTGACACAAATTGATTCGCACACAAGGGTACGACTGAGCACACAAAAATAGCCACACGAGTAAAGGGGCAATAAGAATCGCATATTCATGGGTTCTCACAACCACAATTACAAACGAGAGGCTATCAAGATTTGGATTAATATTTTGTATTGAACATTATAACAAAGTACATGTATAGAATAAAATTAAACCGCCGTATACGGGTCCGTATGTATGGTGGTGTGAGAGGTCGACTAATCAAATAATGATTAGTCACCTACTCGATAAATTTTATTATAATAAAAAATTTTTATTTAATGAATTTCATTTGTTTATCTGCTATACTTTTCATACTGTGGAGGGGGAAAAATCATGAATGAGAAGGATGTTATTCAACTCTTGCAATATCAGCGTCATGAAATAATGAATGAATTACAAATTATTCAGGGATATTTGAGTATGGGGAACTCAAAAAAGGTAAAAGATAAAATTGAAACATGGATGGAATCGTTTCATAAAGAAAGGAAGCTGTTCAGTCTACAAGCTCCTCTTTTTACTTTATGGATGATTCAATTTAACGATACATATCAAAATGTACGCTTAACTTATAACATACATACCAAAAACAAAAATTTACAAGCTAGTGACCGACTACTTGTAGATGCATGTGAAAAGATAATAGATTCTATTGTTGGGACTGGCGATGCCTTAGAGTTATATCAAGCACATATACAATTAAATGAAACCACGAGTTCATCAGTTAAAGTAGAAATTTCAATTGAAGGACGTTTTATAAGTATAAAACAATTTGAAGCTAGTTTACAAAATTTGGGACAAAATTGTCCTATCAATGTTAGAAAAAATGAAAATGGTATTACATGTAGCTTAACGATTTCATGTGATAGGTGAGGTGAGTAATGGTGTTTGTAGATCAAGTAAGTGTATATGTCAAAGCGGGTGACGGCGGAAATGGCCTTGTCGCCTATCGCCGTGAGAAATATATTCCAAAAGGTGGCCCTGCAGGAGGAGATGGAGGTGACGGAGCTGACATTATATTTAAAGCGGACGAAGGTCTAAATACGTTGATGGACTTTCGCTATAACCGCCATTTTAAAGCAAAACGTGGAGAAAATGGCATGAACCAAAAACAGCATGGTAAAAACGCATCACCACTTATTTTGTCGGTCCCTCCGGGAACAATTGTGAAAGATGAAGAGACAGACGAGGTTATAGCTGACTTAATCACACATCAGCAGCAAGCAATTATTGCGAAAGGCGGCAGAGGAGGACGTGGAAATGCACGATTTGCTAGCCCTCGAAATCCGGCTCCAGACTTTGCTGAAAATGGGGAGCCAGGTCAGGAGCGTAATATCAAAGTCGAATTAAAATTAATTGCTGATGTGGGATTAGTAGGATTCCCAAGTGTTGGCAAATCCACATTACTATCTGTAGTTAGCGCTGCAAAGCCAAAAATTGCCGATTATCACTTTACTACTTTGTCTCCTAACCTTGGTGTGGTTGATACAAGCGATCATCGGAGCTTTGTTATTGCGGATTTACCGGGACTAATCGAAGGAGCACATGAAGGGATTGGCCTCGGTCATCAGTTTCTGCGACATATTGAGAGAACGCGTGTCATTGTTCATGTTATAGATATGGCTGGTATGGAAGGAAGAGATCCTTACGATGATTATTTAAAAATTAATGAAGAATTAAAAAATTATGACGAAAATCTGATGAATCGTCCTCAATTGATCGCTGCTAACAAGATGGACATGCCTGACGCAGCTGCAAATCTTAAAACTTTCATTAATAAATTAGAGCAAGAAACTCCTGTGTACGCTATCTCAACATTGACGAAAGAAGGTATAAAGGAATTATTATTTACTATAGCAGATACTTTAGAAACAATACCTAAAGAGTCCCCTAAAACAGAAGAAGAAAATGAAAAAGTCATTTACAGATATCATCGTAAAGACAAAGCTTTTGAAATAACACGTGAAGATGATGGTGCATTTGTTATCTCAGGAGAGAAAGTTGAAACATTGTTCAAAATGACAGATTTTTCTAGAGATGAGGCTGTTCAGCGCTTTGCCCGACAACTAAGAGGAATGGGTGTAGATGAAGCGCTACGAAAACGTGGTGCCAAAGATGGAGAAACCGTTCGTATATTAGACTTTGAATTTGACTTTATTGAGTAAATAATTTATTTGAGGATTTCATTAAAATATTAGATAGAAATATAAGAGAAAGGAAAGGGGAAGCATTCTTGAGTAAAATAGGCTATTTAGGACCAAAAGGGACATTCACAAAATTAGCGGTTGACACTGCATTTAACGGAGAGGAAAAACAAAGCTTTGAAACAATACCTGAATGCATTGATGCTGTTTATGAAAATCAAATTGATATTGGTGTTGTACCAATAGAAAATGCAATCGAAGGAACTGTACAACTAACCGTGGATTACCTTGTCCATCAAGTTAGATTACCAATTACTGCAGAAATAGTGGTTCCTATTCAACAACACTTCCTTGTACATGGAAATTTCACAGGACAGTTAGATGAAATTCAAGAGGTCTATTCTCATAGTCATGCGATTGCGCAGTGCCAACAGTATTTACATAAATTCATTCCTAATGCGACAATTCATTTTTCATCTTCCACAGGTAAAGCTGCAGAAATAGTGAGTAAAGCAAATAAACCAATTGCTGCGATTGGAAATAAGCTCGCTGCAAAAGAATATGACCTTAATATATATAAGGAAAATATTCACGATTATCCAAATAATCATACAAGATTTGTGGTTTTATCTAAGGATAAAAATATTATAAATATCAATCATCCTGTTAAAATGGAAAAAACAACTTTACTGATAACATTACCTAGCGATTACGCAGGTGCACTCCATCAGGTGATTTCAGCCTTTGCTTGGCGAAAAATGAATTTATCAAAAATAGAATCCAGACCAACCAAAACAGGATTGGGTAATTACTTTTTTATTATTGATGTGAACCAGTCTCTAGATGATGTACTATTCCCAAGCGTTAAAGCTGAATTGGAAGCATTGGGATGCTCCGTAACACTTCTTGGCTCTTATCCGGTTTTTCAAATGCACTTATAAAATCATTCAAAAATAAAGGGACTAACTATATAAAGTCAATAGTGCTAGCGATAAAATTTAATACTATTTTTATTGGGAATTTGGACATGGCAAATAAGCTTGGTGGTTAATGATTTTAAAATTAATCATCAAGCTGTGTATTTTTGTTAAACTTTAGTATTTTATAACGGTCAAAATATTACGTATAAACAACTTCTTTATATAATTCGCCTGTCCGCATGAAATGGAATATGACTCTAATTAATTTCTTCGCTACATGGCTGAACACCGCATTATAATGTTTGCCTTCTAAGAGCTTCTTTTCATAATATGCCTTGAACGTCGGTGAATATATAGAAATCAATCTCGAGGCATGATACATCGCCCATCGGAGGTGTGGTGATCCACGTTTCGCCATTTTTCCAGTTCCTTGATACTGGCTTGATAAATGGATGGTTCCATTCCAGCAAAAGCTAATAGCTGACCTGGGTTATTAAAGTTGTGGATGTCACCTATTTCTGCTATGATTATACTTCCAAGTCGATAGGAAATTCCGGGAATAGTTACGATTGGTGAATCGAGTTTATCCATCATTTCCTGAATTTTTTTATCGACTTCTTTTATTTGCTTATCATACAAATATATTTGTTGTATGGTTTGAGTTAATTCAAATTCCGTGATTTCGGAATAGCACCCAATACTTTCTTTCGCTAGTTGTTTAAGCATTTGAGATTGCAGGCTACTGTTGTTCACTCCCAATAATTCGGAAAGTGTTTTTTCATGAGCCTTCGCTATTCTCCTGGGGCTTGGATACTTTTTTAATAGTCGCATCATATAGTCCGAATAACGAACTTGGCCATAACTAGCTAGCTCTGGAAAACCTTTTTCAAGAATTCGAGTGTACTGCGTCTGCGTCTTAAAAAGGGCGTGGTGCTTCCCCAATCTCCTTCTGTGCCTCGTCAATTCTTTAAGCTCTACGGTAATCTTATCTTGTATTTGTTCTCTTTTTTCTAAATCGACCATGAATATCTTTGTGATTACTAAGGCATCTGCTTTATC
This sequence comes from Virgibacillus alimentarius, assembly GCF_017874635.1. Taxonomy (NCBI): domain Bacteria; kingdom Bacillati; phylum Bacillota; class Bacilli; order Caryophanales; family Bacillaceae; genus Virgibacillus; species Virgibacillus alimentarius. The sequence goes on along the minus strand of NZ_JAGIKX010000002.1, from coordinate 138,921 downwards.
CGTAGACTGGGACATAACTAGCCAAAATATCTTAAAAAAGGTTCCAATCATCAAAAATTGATGGTTGGAACCTTTTGAGTTTGAGTTATTTTCATCATCTATGGTTGGATTTGTGTTCATGGCGGTATACTTTCTTAAGTTTACTGCCATGAACACAAATCGTAATTCATTTTCTACCTTTTTCTTTACCTTTCACTGAAAAACGTATGAAATACAAATTAGCTTTCAAAAATCCGAAGACTGGTCCACATCTATTTTACGTTTTCCAGATCTCCCCAGTTTTCCCTTCTGAAAAGCTTCTGTCTTATATATTCTTTTTGTTGCTCCCATTTCTCGTTATCGTAAATTTTGAAAATTAGCCCACTATTACGTTGACTGGAACGAAAGGTGGCTGACTCCCTCCTGCGAGAAAAGAACGGGTCTGAAGACCGCGCAGGAAGTGGTTTTCTTCCGAGGAGGCTGAGGCCGTGCCCGCGGAAAGCAGCCACCTGCAGTGCAAATCAACGGGATTACTAAATAAGTATAAATCGCACGGAAAAGTAAAATGAAAAAGTTCGGGAGTTCCATCTAGAGATGGGACTCCCGAACTTTTTTTACATTTACTGGGGTTTTGTCCCAGCCTTTTTATTTTTAGTTTGAAGACAAAATTATTTTGATTGTCGCATAAAAGTAGATATAAGTTTCAACTTTTTCGGATTATATGCATATGTTGGTAAAGAGCAAATAGCCCACATAGTGAAAAACGAAAGGAGAATGATTTGCTTGAAAATCCATATCGTACAAAAAGGAGATACGTTGTGGGAAATCGCAAAAAAATATAATGTTGATTTCGAAGAAATGAAACAAATTAATTCACAACTCTCAAGCCCAGATATGATTATGCCAGGTATGAAAGTAAAGATTCCTAGCTCAACAAAAGTGGTCAAAAAAGAAAGTAAGGTACCGAAGGAGAAGCAAAAATCCCATTTAGAGCATCCATATAAGGATATATCCCCAAAGCCTCTTCCAACAATTGCGGAAGATGATCATAAAAAACCAAAAGAGGTCAAAGTGGAGAAACCCAAAATGGATCTATCAAAAAAACCAGAAATGCCCAAGATGGAAATGCCACAAATGCCAATGCCCGAACTACAAGAACACGAATTACAGACAACACCAAATAATTATCCAGAAGTACAACAAGAACCGCAATTTCCTAAAGGAGAGATGCCATTACAAGATCAGCAAATGATGTTTCAACCTATACCCGTGCAAATAATACCAGTATGTTGTTGCCATATGAAGAATCCATGTCACGCTGGAGCATATCATGCACACTTTTCTGAAAATATGGGAGGAGGGCCACCACATCCATATCATCACATGCCTATGCAGCAGGTGATGCACTCAGCTGATAAAGGAAATTTTGAATATTATGATTGCCCATCTCCAAGCATTGAAATGGGAGTAAAACCAGGTTATCCAAAATATGAAAATCATTATGATTGCATGGATCATCAGTATCATCCATTGAATTTCCCAATCCATACTAATCCTGTTGAAGTGCAGCATGGCTATCCATTCCGCCCTGTCTCTCATGCATCATATTTTGAGCCGGATTATTTACATGAACCGCAAAGTTGGTATGATTCCGACCATCCTAATCATATGTATCCAACACCTCCTGAGTTTCCAGGTTCAGGACTTAACCCTCAGAGGGATAAGGATAATTCAAAAGGTGAATAAGTTTAAACAAAGAGACGAAGTCCTTAAAGCTCGTCTCTCTTCTTTTTTACGTAAGGAAGGAGAATTAACGGTTCAAAGGATAACTCCTATTAAAAATCATGTCTTTTATATAGAATCCGCTTTGGGGAAAGCACTTATTTTAAAATCATACCGAAAGTTGAAAGTGATTGAACAACAATGGCATTTTTTTGAACAATTACAAGCATCTTTTGTTATTCCTTTTATTAAATATCCAAATGGAAAAAAGACAATTACAGATGGGAACTATTTTTGGACCATTGCCCCTTTCGTGCGAGGTAGACAGCTAGATTACCAGCATAAAAAGGACAGAATTACAGCAATTAAGACATTACATGCTTTCCATAAAAAAGCAAATCATATTTACTTTCCCAACCAAATAAAAAAAGATTTATTTATTTTACGTTGGAAGCACAGGTTAGCTGCTTTTAAAAAAACAGAACATGTCTTTCAGAAAAATGGTTTTGAAATGTTGTATAAGGATATGGTAACAACCATGCACTATTACTTAAAAACAGCAGAAAATCTTTCCTGGGATAAGAATGAAAAAGATGCAAACATTCATGGTAAATGGATTCATGGAGACGTTGCTTCACATAACTTTATTCAAAATGAACAAACATATATGATTGATTTTGATTTATTGTCATGTGGAACACAATTATATGATTATATCCAGCTAGGTCAGCGCTTTTTGCCTTATATCAATTGGGACCTTAATGAGTTATGTTCATATCAAATGGTTAAAGATAAAAATCAAAAGAAATGGCTAACCTCTATTATGATTCCGAGTGATATGATTAGAGAATGGATGTTCTTTCTTTCTTATGGTTCATCGTTTGCAAGAAAACAATATTTATCACAAATGGAAAAAACATGGGGAAAGCGCCAGTTCTTTTTGAAAAATGCTAAATCAATGCTAAAATCATTATAGTTATTCCATATAAAGGAGCTGTAATTGTGGAGAAAATAGTTGAAGATATAGTTAAATGGTTACAGAAACAGGCAAAGCTTGCAAAAGTTAATGGTTTATTAGTAGGAGTAAGTGGCGGCCTTGATTCAGCTGTGGTTGCTCACCTCATAAAACGGGCATTTCCAGATGAATCATTAGGCGTGATTCTTCCGTTGAATAGTAATCCTGAAGGTATGAAAGATGCGCATAACGTATTAAAAAGTTGTGATATAAAAGGCTTAAACATCGATTTATCAAAGACACATGAACTTTTGTTTTCACAAATACAAGAGCAATTGAAGCAAGAAAATGATTTTAAGCAAGAAAATGAACAACTTGCTGACGCCAATTTACGTGCAAGATTGCGCATGAGTACATTATATACAATTGCGACCAATTACAATTATTTAGTTGTTGGAACAGATAACGCTTCAGAGTGGTATACAGGATATTTCACTAAGTATGGAGATGGTGGAGTAGATATTTTACCTATCGTTGATTTTACTAAAGAAGAAGTACGACAAATGGCTTCGATTTTGGGCGTTCCTAAGGAAATTATTCATAAAAATCCTAGTGCGGATTTATGGGAAGGTCAAACGGATGAAGATGAAATGGGAATAACTTATGATAAAATTGACGCCTACTTAAAAGGTGAAAAAATCCCTGAAGCAGATGAAGAAATTATTGAAAGTATGCATAAACGTACAAATCATAAACGAAGCCTTGTCTCGAAATATAAACGGATAGATAGAACTTCCTTAATTTAACTGTGTAAAATAATCTTCCTTAAACAAACTAAATGTAAGGGAGGTTATTTAATGAAAGCAAAAATAATAACAACAATAAGTATTATTATGCTTTTTACTATTGGATGTACAAATATGAATACGGATGAAAAAAATGAAACAGGGAGTAACAATGAGACAACACATCCAATTAATTACGAGACAAAAGAACAAGAGCAAAATCGCTTAGGGGTAAATAAACAGAATACAAATGAAAATGATTATTATAAAGGGGATAACCCCGAAAGAATTAACTCAGGTAAAGATGGAAATCATAATACGGATATTTTTACAACAGATGAAGCTAAAAAAATATCCGAACAGCTTTCAAAACGAAAAGATATTAAACAAACACAAGTAGCTACAACTGAGAAAAGTGTTATAGTAGGGATTATGTTGAATGAGCAAAGTAAACAAATTGACAACCAAAATATTGTAAATGATATAGAAAAAGAAGTCAGCAAGTTATCACCAAATAAAGAAATAGTTGTATATACGGATAATATTCATTGGAACCAAATGAAAAATTTAGATTCAACGATAAGAAATAAGGATAATGGAGATAATAATATAGATTAAAACCTTTGTTTTACTACAAAGGTTTTTTTAAGTATGATTGAATTTTACTTACCATATCATCGTATTTTTGATATACTAAAAAAGGAATTTTTTAGAGAGGAGAATGTCCGATGGCAGGTCATTCTAAGTGGCATAATATACAAAGAAGAAAAAATGCGCAAGATGCCAAAAGAGGTAAAATTTTTATGCGTCATGCAAAGTTAATATACTCAGCTGCCAAACAAGGTGGGGGAGATCCTGACATGAATCCTGCTTTACGATTAGCGATAGATAAAGCAAAAACGGACAACATGCCAAATGATAATATAGATCGGGCTATTAAAAAAGCAACCGGAACATTGGATGGCGCTAGTTATGAAGAAATTACCTATGAGGGATATGGCCCCGGAGGTGTCGCTGTCATTGTTCAAGTACTAACTGACAACAAAAATAGAACTGCGGCAGAAATTAGGCATGCCTTTAATAAAAATAATGGTAATTTAGGCGAGAACGGTTGTGTTTCATTTATGTTTGATCGCAAAGGCTATATTATTATTCTAAATGAAAATGGAAAAATTAATGAAGATGAAATGACCCTGGAAGCGATAGAGGCTGGAGCGGATGATATAGCCGTTCAAGATGGAGCGTTTGAAATCTTTACGTCTCCTGACAGCTTTGAAGCTGTTTGCGCATATCTACGGGAAGCTGGGTATAGCTTAGCGGATGAAGAAATTACATTGATTCCTCAAACATATAGCAGTATAGATGAAGATAATGAGGAAAAAATGATGAATTTGATTGATATGCTTGAGGAAAGTGAAGATGTGCAAGATGTTTTTCACAACATGGAAATTTCCAGTTAAATAGGTACATTATGTAAACTTCCATTTCTTTTATTTAAGAGGTGGAAGTTTCACTTTACTACATCTTCTATGTGTAAATATGTTAATATAGAAGAAGGAGTGTAAAGGAGAAGGTCAATGATTGCATTTATAAAAGGTAATCTTACATACATATTAGAAGAGTCTATCATAGTTGATGTGCATGGGGTTGGGTATGAAATATTTTGTGCTGATCCCTTCATGTTTCAATCATCAATAAATCAAGAAATGAAGATCTATACATATCATCATGTACGAGATGATGCTCAAGTTTTGTATGGTTTTAAGAATGAAGATGAAAAATATTTATTTACCAGGCTCATCTCTGTCTCGGGAATAGGACCAAAAGGAGCTTTAGCAATTCAAGGCAGCGTTGATGTGGAGTCATTTGTTTCTGCGGTGGAACGTGAGGACGAAAAATTTTTAACGAAGTTTCCAGGTGTTGGTAAAAAAACAGCGAGGCAAATAATCCTTGATCTTAAGGGGAAATTAACTTCAATGATATCGATTGCGCATGAATCGGAAAGCAAAGTAGATACTAATCAGGAAAATGCAGATAGTTTGAAAGAAGCACAAGAGGCATTGAAAGCTCTCGGATATACAGAAAAAGAAATTAAAGCAGTGCTGCCAAAATTGCCAAAAGATCAGAATGTGAGCACAGATGAACTCATACGTAAAGCGTTAAATTTATTTATGAAAAACTAACAAATGGGGGATAATAATGGAGGATCGAATGGTCACAGGTGAATTTCAAGCAGAAGATGCTTCTGATGAGCTTAGTCTTCGCCCCACAACATTAAGTCAATATATTGGTCAATCAAAAATAAAGGAAAATTTAGGCATTTTTATCCAGGCAGCGAAAATGCGCGAGGAACCTTTAGATCATGTATTGTTATATGGCCCTCCCGGCTTAGGGAAAACAACTTTAGCAGCAATCATTGCAAATGAAATGGGTGTGGAGTTTCGGACAACATCAGGACCATCTATTGAACGATCCGGTGATTTAGCAGCAATACTTTCCTCACTAGAACCGGGTGATGTTCTGTTTATTGACGAAATTCATAGACTCCCACGTGCTGTTGAAGAAATTTTGTATCCAGCTATGGAAGACTTCTTTCTTGATATTGTTATTGGTACTGGTCCTAGTGCAAGATCAGTTCGCATTGATTTACCCCCTTTTACCTTGGTGGGCGCCACCACAAGAGCAGGATTGCTATCAGCTCCATTGAGGGATCGTTTTGGTGTATTGAGCAGACTAGAATTTTATGAAGCTGTTGATCTTTGTGAAATTGTTAAGCGGTCTGCAGATATCTTCCAAACGTCAATAACAAAAGAAGCAGCAATAGAAGTCGCTCGCAGAGCAAGAGGCACACCTAGGATAGCCAATCGGCTCTTAAAGCGCATTCGTGATATTTCACAAGTAAAAGAAGAAAAGACAATAAGTTTAGAAACAGCGGATTTAGCTTTAAATATGCTTCAAGTTGATGATGTTGGTTTGGATCACATTGATCATAAACTTTTAAAAGGGATTATTGAGGATTTTAAAGGTGGACCTGTAGGTTTAGATACGATAGCAGCAACTATTGGTGAGGAACCCCAAACAATAGAAGATGTATATGAACCATATTTGCTGCAAATTAGCTTTATCCAGCGTACGCCGAGAGGAAGAATTGCAACCCCCAGAGCTTACAACCATTTCGGTTTAAAAACGGAGGCGCAGGAATGAACCCTGGAAAGCTTTTTATTTTAATCGGAGTTCTATTGATTGTAGTTGGGATTATTTGGACATTTATTGGAAAGCTTCCTGGCGATATTAGCTTCAAAAAGGGAAATATGTCTTTTCATTTTCCTATTATGACATCGATTGTCATAAGTATAATATTATCGCTTATTTTATTTATAATTGGAAAGTTCCGTTAGAAGTTAGTGAGGAGAACAGCATATGAATATAGACGACTTTGACTTTAATTTGCCCCAAGAACTGATTGCTCAAACACCATTAAAGGAGAGAGATTCCTCTCGTCTACTAGTGTTAAATAGGAAAGCAAGAAAAATAACGCATAAATATTTTTCCGATATTAAGAACTACCTTAAAAAGGGAGACTGTCTTGTTTTAAATGATACTCGTGTACTTCCAGCACGACTTTATGGAGTAAAGGAAGATACAGGTGCAAAAATAGAGATATTACTTCTTCACCAAAAGGAGCAAAATTATTGGGAAGTGCTTGCAAAGCCTGCAAAAAAAGTGAAATTAGGAACAGAAATGATATTTGGGAATGGTGAATTACGTGCGACTTGCACTGAAATTAAGGACCATGGCGGACGTATTTTTCATTTTACTTATGAGGGAATTTTTTATGAAGTGTTAGATAAATTGGGAGAAATGCCATTACCCCCTTATATTAAAGAACAATTACCAGAGAGAGAACGTTATCAAACTGTTTTTGCTAAAGAGGAAGGTTCAGCTGCAGCCCCAACAGCTGGTCTGCACTTTACAAATGCACTATTAGAAGAAATAAAAGCAATGGGGGTAAAACTAGCGTTTATTACACTTCATGTGGGACTTGGTACCTTCCGTCCCGTAAGCGCAGAAAAAATTGATGAACATGAGATGCATGCGGAATTTTATCATATGTCTGAAGAGACAGCTCAGCTACTTACGGAAGTAAAAGAAAAAAATGGAAGAATAATTGCGGTAGGAACAACATCGACCAGAACACTGGAAACAATCGCTGGAAAAAACGATGGAACATTTGTAGCCTCAAGCGGATGGACAGATATCTTTATTCACCCGCCTTACAAATTTCAAGCCGTTGACGGCCTACTAACAAATTTCCATTTACCAAAATCAACGTTGCTCATGTTAGTAAGTGCGTTTGCAGATAGAGAAATTATTCTACAGGCATATGAGCAGGCCGTAACGAACCGCTATCGCTTCTTTAGCTTCGGAGATGCCATGTTAATTTTATAAAAAGCTTATATGCTGATATTTTAAAAGAAAAGGATCGAATTAAAATGAAGCCGATAACATATGAATTAATGAAAACTTGTAAACAAACTGGAGCCCGTCTTGGACGAGTCCACACCCCCCATGGCTCATTTGATACCCCCACATTTATGCCTGTTGGCACATTAGCCACAGTAAAAACAATGAGTCCTGAAGAACTGGAGGAATTGAATGCAAATATTATTCTCTCCAACACCTATCATTTATGGTTAAGACCTGGGGATGATATTATTGGTGAAGCTGGAGGCTTACATCAATTTATGAATTGGAATAAAGCAATTCTAACAGATTCAGGGGGTTTTCAAGTTTTTAGTTTAAGTGACAGGCGTGAGATCAAAGAAGAAGGGGTTCATTTTCGCCATCATTTAAGCGGGGAAAAATTATTTTTATCTCCTGAAAAAGCGATGCAAATTCAAAATGTCCTTGGTTCAGATATAATGATGGCATTTGATGAATGTCCCCCATATCCTGCGACATACGATTATATGAAAGCATCTGTAGAAAGAACGTCACGTTGGGCGGAGAGATGTTTAGAGGCACATCTAAGGCAAAATGATCAAGGATTATTTGGCATTATCCAAGGAGGCGAATATGAGGATTTAAGAAAGCAAAGTATAGAAGATTTAACATCCTTAGATTTTCCCGGATATGCAGTTGGCGGTCTTTCCGTTGGTGAGCCGAAGCATATCATGAATGAGGTGTTGGAGTTTACAACACCACTTATGCCAAGTAACAAACCACGCTATTTAATGGGGGTAGGCTCACCGGATTCATTGATTGACGGAGCTATACGCGGAATCGATATGTTTGACTGTGTACTTCCAACTCGGATTGCGCGTAACGGAACGTGCATGACTTCATTTGGTCGGCTTGTAGTTAGAAATGCAAAATATGCCCGCGATTTTCGCCCGATCGACGAAAAATGCGAATGCCATGTTTGCAAAAATTATTCACGCGCTTATATTAGGCATTTGATCAAATGTAACGAAACATTCGGTTTTAGGCTTACTACTTATCATAATTTATATTTTCTGTTAAACTTAATGAGGAAAGTTCGAAAAGCGATAAGTGAAGATCGACTTGGCGACTTTAAAAAAGCATTCTTTGAACAATATGGCTTGAATCAGCCTAATGCAAAAAACTTTTAGCGAAAGGAGGAACTTAAATGGAAGCATTGTCTCCCTTTATTATGATTGCATTAATGTTTGTGATTTTTTACTTTTTGCTTATCCGACCACAGCAAAAACGTCAAAAGCAAGTAAAACAAATGCAAGATAATTTACAAAAAGGTGATGCTATTGTCACCATCGGTGGTTTACATGGTGAAATTCATGCAATTGATGAATCGACGGTAGTAATTGTTACGGAAGGTACAAAACTTACATATGATCGTTCAGCAATTCGCGAAGTCAAAAATAATTAATAAAATGGAGTAGAGGGAGGACATTGGCCTCCTTCTACTCCATTCTTCATGCTTCATCATTTGCAACAACATTTACTCCTATCACACCACCGAATAGTGCTGCTGCAATGTAGCCAACGTGATGAAGTGCCTGTTCAAATGAAAAAATCTGTTGGTATCCTAAATATTGTACTAAAAAAGTGAACAGGGTAAATCCAAAACCAGTAATTCCTCCAATGATCCATCCTTTTGCTTTTCCCTTTACACCTGCAACAATCCCGCCAATGAACAAACATATTAAGCCAATTACTAAGGTAACCCATGAGAGCATAGGTTCACTGAAAGATGTAAAGCGCAGTAATAATGCTAAAACAATACTTGAGGCAAAGATTAAGCCTAAAACTACAATCCAACCATACAATAATGCAGTTAATTGTTGTTTCTTCATTTAAATCCCTCCAGTACGGTTTGTCCTTATATCTTATTCAGACACTAAAAAAAATAGACGCATGGTTTTCGCTTTTTATATCATTCTTTTTATATCCACTTTTGTATAAATGGAATTTGTTTTAATTCTTCTTTCGTAATAAATCTTAGGAAGAAAAGCAATAAGATATAAACAATAGTCAATACAAGTAACACCAAAAGAAAAAGGAAAATATTAGGAATCGTTGATACATAGATATTTTTCAATGCAAGTCCAACTCCAAATGTTAACAAAAGAAGAATACCCATCTTAACTAAATCTTTGAAGGGAATTGAAAAGTGTATGATCTTTTTAAGTGAAAATAAATGCAGCAATGTTACCAAAACAACTCCCATACACATTGCAAGAGCAACTCCCATAATTCCAAATTTTTCGTTAGATGCTAGTAAAAAAAGCATAATAAGTTTACAACCTGCTCCAATTAAACTGTTCCACATCGCGGGCTTTGCTAAATCAAGCGCTTGTAGTGTTGCTTGTAAAGGGGCTTGTATATAAAGTAAAATAAAAAAAGGAGCCATTAAAATTAAAAATTTGCTTGCATTATCGGTCCCATACATATAAATTAAAATTGGTTCTGCAAAAAGAGATAGTACGATTGTTGCGATAGCTCCTGATGCAAATGAAATCCTAATAGATTGGTGAATACGATAATGAATTAAATCGTTATACTTGTTCGCTTCTGCTTCAGAGATGGAGGGTACTAACGCAACTGATAAAGATTGGGTGATAAAAGTAGGTAAAAATAAAAGCGGCATCACGTAACCAGTCAACTCTCCGTATTGCTTTGTTGCCAATGTGGTAGAAATTCCAGCAATCGCTAAACTCTGAGCTACTAAAATAGGCTCTAAAAAATGTGTAAGGGACCCAATCATACGACTGCCCGTACTAGGTAAAGCAATTGAAAATAATTCTTTTAAGGTTTTCTTACTTGTTTTCAAATAAGAAAAGAAACGATATCTTATTTTTATTGTTTTTTTCCGTTTAAATAAATAGATCATGAATAAAAGGGAAGCAAGCTCACCTAATATAACACTAAACATTGCTCCTCCTGCTGCATATTCAATGCCAAAGGGAAGAAATAATTTAATGAATAACGCAACACATGTAATGCGCACAATTTGTTCAATAACCATTGAATAGCTTTGGGGTTTCATATTTTGCTTCCCTTGAAAGTACCCTCTCAAAATGGAAGAGATTGCTATGATAGGAATAATTGGACTAATTGCTAATAACGGATATAATGTACGATCATCTGTGAGTAATGTTTTTGCTATAATAGGTGCTCCCAGCATCATCCCTGTAGTGAAAATGATACTGGAGATACCAGTTATGATAAGTGACACAGTTAAAATTTTTTTCACTTTGTAGGGATCATTTTTGGCATCAGCCTCAGCAACCCGTTTCGATATTGCAATAGGCAATCCCAACTGAGTTAATGTCATGACTAAAAACAAAGTTGGTAAGGCCATCATATAAAGTCCAACCCCTTCTTCACCGAGAAAACGAGCAAGAACAAGGCGGTTGACAAATCCTAAGAATCGAGTAATCATTCCTGCGAAAATTAATATTAATGTACCTTGTAAAAAAGATTGTTTGGTCATTGCTTAAGACCTGCCTTCTCAAAAAATTAAATTTAATATACAATGATATATATGCAATAGAGTGGGCCAAGCATGACAAGAAGGTACATAATTTCATTGAAACGTAATGCAGGAGGTAATAAAGTGAAGACTTTTAAATCTGTTTCAGAATGGAAAACCTTTGTTAAACCAGCTTTAGAGAGCAAGGCTAATGAATTCCGTTTGCTAGGCTATACACAAGTAACCGATGAAGATATATGGGGCTGTTTAGAACATAAGATTTGGAAAGGTGATCCTAAAAAACGTTTATATGAAGTAGTCGGAGATATATTTCATCTCGGGTCAAATATTTATATGAGTTACCTGACATTGAATGCTCAACAGGATAATGATTTAATGAATTCCATTACCGCTTTAATGGGTGAAAACAGAAAAAATTAGTATTTTCAATGTGAATTGTATTACGTATGGATAAGTGGGAGGCAATCATAAATGAAAAACAGGGGTAAGATCGCTGCCTTTTTTCTAATTGTATTATTATTTGCTGGTACGATTGGAACAACGGTTACAGGAATAACAAAAGACATAAAGCTAGGACTGGATTTACAAGGCGGATTTGAAGTATTATACGAGGTTGAGCCTGTTGATGAAGGTCAAGAAGTTACAAAAAGTCTATTAGAAGGAACAGTGGAAACTTTAAATGACCGTGTAAATCGACTTGGCATTAGTGAAGCAAATATTGATATCGAGGGTAAAGATCGAATACGCGTTCAATTAGCAGGGGTTGAAGATCAAAATGAAGCTAGAGAAATGCTAGCCACTTCTGCCAGGCTTTCGTTTCGTGATGTAAATGACAAGGAATATTTAGATGGCTCTGATATTAAAGAAGGAAGTGCGAAACAAGATTTTGATCCACAGACAAATGAACCCATCGTTACTTTAAAGTTAAAAGATGCCAAAAAGTTCGGTGAAGTAACTGAAACAATTAAGAATATGGGAATACCGAATAATTTACTGGTCATTTGGATGGATTATGAGAAAGGTGACTCTTATGCAAAGGAAAGTCAGCAAGAAGATCCGAAATATATATATGCACCAAGTGTAACAAAAAGATTAAATACAACGGATGTACAAATAAATGGTGATTTTACAGTTGAATCTGCAAAGCAATTAGCTGACATCATAAATTCAGGTTCACTCCCTGTACATATGAAGGAACTTTATTCAACATCAGTAGGTGCTCAATTTGGTGAACATGCACTAAATAAAACTGTTTTTGCTGCATTTATTGGGATCGGTTTAATTTTTATTTATATGATATTTGTTTACCGTTTCCCAGGATTTATAGCAGCAATCAATTTAAGTATTTATATTTATTTAATCCTTTTGGTATTTGAATTGATGAACGGTGTTTTAACATTACCAGGAATAGCCGCTTTGATATTAGGGGTAGGTATGGCAGTTGATGCAAACGTAATTACGTTTGAGCGGATTAAAGAAGAAATAAGAGCTGGAAAATCAATGGTAGCATCGTTTAAAACAGGTACCAAAAACTCTTTAGCAACGATTGTTGATGCTAATATTACGACTTTATTAGCAGCCGGAATTTTATTTATGTTTGGTACAAGCTCGATAAAAGGCTTTGCTACCATGTTAATTGCAAGTATTCTGATCAGCTTTATTACCGCTGTCTTCGGTACAAGGTTATTATTAAGTTTATGGATAAGAATGAAATTTTTAAAGAATCGTCCTGGATGGTTCGGAGTAAACAAGAAAGATATTAAAGATATTAAAGATACAAAAGAAGAAACTCCAACGTTATTTAATCGTGAAGTTAACTTAATTCAACATCGAAAGAAATATTTTGTTGCTACGATTGTGTTAGTAGTAATAGGGATAGCGTCTTTAGCGATTTTTAAACTAAATCCAGGAATTGATTTTACCAGTGGGTCACGTATTGAAGTTTTAGCTGATCAAAGCTTGACAACGGAAACTATTAAAGAAGACTTAGAAAAGACCAATTTAGAAGCAAAATCTATTGTACTATCCGGTGAGAATAACGATATCGGTGTTGTCAGATTTGATTCTGTTTTATCTAAGGATAAAATAGCAGAAGTTAAGGAGCATTTTGAAAAAGAGTATGGCAATGAGCCTAGCGTTAGTGTCGTATCACCAATAGTAGGGCAAGAACTTGTGAAAAATGCGATAAAAGCGTTAGGTATTGCGGCTGTAGGAATGATTATTTACGTTACCATAAGATTTGAAATGTTTTTTGCACTTACAGCAATAATTGCTTTATTGCACGATGCATTTATTATTCTTGCTATTTTTAGTTTTACACGAATCGAATTTGATGTAACGATTGTTGCTGCTATATTAACGATCATTGGTTATTCCATTAATAATACAATTGTCGTGTTTGATCGGATTAGGGAAAATCTAAGAAAAATAAATAAGCGAATTCGTTCAACAACGGAGCTTGCAAAAATCGTGAATAGAAGTATCGTGCAAACTTTTTGGCGAAGTATAAATACATCCATAACAACAATGGTTGCTGTGCTGGCATTTTTATTCCTGGGTGCGGAGTCTATTACATCTTTCGCAATAGCTCTTGCTATTGGATTAATTGCTGGTACATACTCTTCTTTACTTCTCTCATCACAAATATGGCTCGCTTGGCGAGGGAAAAATATTAAAGAAAAGCCGGTATCTTTTGTTAAAAAGAAACGTGTGGAAGGTCCACAGGTTTAACGAAACCTTAAAGGTCTTTATAGCGTTTATATACGTTATAAGGACTTTTTTGTTAAAAAGACAGGGTTAAATTTTTTAAAAAAGGGTATTTTACGAACTAGTTAAAGGAGGATTTATATGAAAGGACAATCTTATGCTATTCTAGTAATAATATTTGTTATTATTGTTGCCATTTTTGCTGTGACAAACGTAGATACTGTAGAAGTTAATTATCTGTTTTGGAGTGCGGAATCACCATTGATATTCATTATATTATTTTCAGTCTTAATGGGAGGTATAATTACTGCAACCGCTGGTTTATTTAAGATGTATCGATTGCAGCGTGAAAATGGAACACTAAAAAAAGAAAACCAAAACTTGCAACATACAGTGAAGAAATATCTTCCAGCTGAAGAACAAGAAAAAATAATTGAAACAAAACAACAACCAGAAGGAAAGGAAAATAGGAATAAGTAAATCAGAATAATACGGATTGCGCCCCTTGACCCGCTTTAGTATAATGAATGGGTCAGGGGTGAATTTATGTTACAAAGTAAGTTGAAATGGAATTTTGCTGAATTGCAAGAAGGTAAAATAATTGAGAACCATGAATTAGATAATTTATCTCCCGTTATTAGAGAATTATTGTTACAGCGAGGTATTGCAACTAAAGAAGAAATGTACAATTTTTTACATCCTAATTTGGATAATTTATATAGTACTTCAGAAATAGATATGATTGATAAGGCTGTGAATCGTATACATATAGCTATCGCGGAAGGTGAAAAAATCTTAGTGTATGGAGACTATGATGCAGATGGAGTATGTTCTACAACTTTACTTTTGAAAACTTTGCAAGAGTTAGGCGCTAATTGTGATTTCTATATACCTAATCGATTCACAGAAGGATATGGACCAAATGAAGAAGCATTTAGAAAAGCCCACGATAATGACATTACATTAATTATTACTGTTGACAATGGTATTGCTGCTGTACATGAGGCTAACATTGCTAAAGAGCTTGGGATTGATCTAATTATAACAGATCACCATGAAATCCAAGAACAGTTACCTGATGCATATGCCATAGTTCATCCTAAATGTTCACCGAATTATTCATTTCAGGAATTGGCAGGAGTAGGTGTTGCTTTTAAACTTTCTGAACATCTGTTGGGATATTTCCCAAAAGATTTTTTAGATTTAGTCGCTATTGGGACAATAGCAGACCTTGTACCATTAGTAAGTGAAAACAGAATTTTAGCCCATTATGGACTGATAGCATTGACAACAACAAAAAACATAGGATTAAACGCTTTAAAGCAAGTATGTGAAATTGAAGGTAATGTTACGGAGGAAGATGTTGGTTTTCGAATCGGACCGAGGATCAACGCTGTGGGAAGGTTACAAAACGCTAGTTTGGCTGTTGAACTGTTAATGACAGAGAATCAATTAGAAGCAGAACAGTTAGCGGAGGAGATCCAGTCCTTAAATGAAGAAAGAAAAAAAATCGTCAGCAGCATCGTAAAAGAAGCAGAGCACATGGTGGAAGAAGACCGGGAAGCGAAAGTTATCATCATTGCAAAAGAAGGATGGAATGAAGGTGTTTTAGGTATTGTAGCTTCAAGGCTGGTTAAGAAGTATGATCGTCCGGCAATCGTTTTAGCTATTAATCCAGAAACCTCCCAAGTCAAAGGATCAGCGAGAAGTATACCGGCATTTGATCTATTTACAAATTGTATGAAGATAAAAAAATACTTTACACATTTCGGAGGCCACTCACAGGCAGCAGGCATGAGTTTCCCTTTGGAAAACTTATCTCTAATACAACATGATTTGAATCAAATTATTATAGAACAGCTTGAGGAAGATGATTTTAAGCAAGTAATCGACATCAGTAAGACTCTTGAAGTACATGAAATAAATGAAAAGCTAGTGAATGACATAAATCAGCTAGCCCCATTTGGTATGGATAACCCTAAACCTGCATTTCATTTAAAGGCTACTCCTAATGATATACGTCAAATAGGTAGTTTAAAAAAACATCTTAAACTTCAATACAAAAACGAAGATAAAAAATTAGAAAGTATAGGGTTTAATATGGGAAGTTTATACCATCATATATCTCCCCAAACACCAATATCAATTGTTGGCGAGTTAAGTATAAACGAATGGAATGGTTATAAAAAAGCCCAACTCATTATGAAAGATCTAAGAATTGACCAATGGCAATTGTTTGATCATCGAGGAAAAAGGAATAAAGATATTGCAGCGTATTGTAACCCAAAAGCAAGGAATTTAGTAATTGGTCATCACAAGGACAGCACACATTTTCCCGGAAGTGCAAGGCATATCACCTATGAAACTGATTTGAATAATATTCCCGTAACGGATGCTTTATACATTGCTGACCTACCTAAGAAGCTAGATCAATTAAAGGCGATTATTCAAACGACAATGCCGATTAACATTCATGCTTGTTATAATATAGAAGATAGCACTTATTTAAAATCTATACCTTCAAGAGATGAATTTAAATGGTTTTATGGACTTATGATGAAACGGAAAATGTTAGATTTAAAGAAAGAATTAAAAGTTATTATGGATGCCAAAAAATGGTCAAAAGAGCGAGTTGTTTTCATAGCGAATGTGTTTTTCGAATTGGGATTTGTTAAGATAGACAATGGAGTAATACAACTGCAACAAAATCCAGTAAAAAAAGACCTAAAAACATCTGTCATATATCAAAAGCGATTACACCAAGTTGAAGTAGAAAAAACATTGTTTTATTCAACATATCATGATTTAAAAAAATGGTTTACAGATTGTACAAAACGCATGGAAGCCCCCAAGGAGGAAGTAATGTATGGATTATAAAAAATATGTTAAAATTGTTAAAGATTGGCCAAAAGAAGGAATTGAATTTAAAGATATTACTCCCTTAATGGATAATGGAGCAGCATATAAGGCTGCGATAGATGAAATCGTCACTTATGCTCGGAGTAAGAAAATTGATATTGTTGTAGGACCTGAAGCAAGGGGATTTATTATTGGTTGTCCAGTATCCTATGCTTTAGAAGTAGGTTTTGCGCCTGTGAGAAAGGAAGGAAAGCTCCCGCGGGAAGTGATAAAAGTTGATTATGGTCTGGAATATGGTGAAAATATACTAACCATCCATAAAGATGCTATAAAACCTGGACAACGTGTACTAATTACAGATGATTTGCTTGCTACAGGAGGTACAATAGAGGCTACAATAAAATTAGTAGAAGCTCTTGGGGGAATCGTCGTAGGTTGTGCTTTTCTTATAGAATTGTCCTATTTAAAAGGTTTACAAAAGCTAGACGGTTACGACGTGTTAACATTGATGAGTTACTAATTTTTACCTTTTAACCATGATTGTGGATAAATCTGTATTTTATTTGTAGAATATAAGAAAGGTCTGGCGGAATTATAATCGTTTATTCGTCAGGCCTATTATTATAAGCATTTAAATTATTTGAATGTTTATTTCTTTACTTTTTCTTAAAATTTATGAATACTATTAAGAAAGATCTTTTAAATTTTGTACAGCGGATAAGGTGGTTATATGGCAAAAGATGATATTTTGACAATAGAAGATGTTATAGGAAAAGCTACACGGTATCTTCCGGACGATGATATTGCTTTTATTCGCAGTGCATATAATTATGCTAAACAGGCACATAAAGATCAATATCGTAAATCTGGCGAGGCTTATATTATCCATCCAATCCAAGTCGCAGGTATCCTGGTTGAATTAGAAATGGATCCAGAAACGATTGCCGGGGGATTTTTACATGATGTTATAGAGGATACAAATATATCCTTTGAATCGATTGAGACGGAATTTAATCATGAGGTAGCAATGCTTGTTGATGGAGTAACGAAATTAGGTAAAATTAAATATAAATCAAAAGAAGCATTACAAGCTGAAAATCACCGTAAAATGTTCGTGGCCATGGCAAAAGATATTCGAGTAATCTTAATTAAATTAGCTGATCGTTTACATAATATGCGCACACTTAAACATTTACCACCTGAGAAACAACGACGTATTTCTAATGAAACATTAGAAATTTTCGCACCATTGGCACACCGCTTAGGTATATCTACTATAAAATGGGAATTAGAAGATACGGCACTTCGCTACCTTAACCCGCAACAATACTATCGCATTGTTCAATTGATGAAACAAAAAAGGGAACAACGAGAATCCTATATTAAAGATGTGATGGATGACCTTAAAGATCAATTTAAGGAAGTTAATATTGATGCAGATTTATCAGGTCGACCGAAGCACTTATATAGCATTTATCGTAAGATGGCTAAACAAAACAAGCAATTTAATGAAATATATGATTTACTCGCAGTTAGAATTATTGTAAATAGCATCAAAGATTGTTATGCAGTATTAGGTATTATTCATACTTGTTGGAAACCAATGCCAGGTAGGTTTAAAGACTATATCGCCATGCCAAAGCCAAATTTGTATCAATCCTTGCACACCACTGTAATAGGTCCTAAGGGAGATCCGCTTGAGGTGCAAATTCGTACGAAAGAAATGCATGAAATCGCGGAATACGGTATCGCAGCACACTGGGCATATAAAGAAGGAAAACAACTAAGTAAGGATAAGCAATCTTTTGAGGAAAAATTAACATGGTTTAGAGAAATTTTGGAATGGCAAAATGAAACGCACGACGCCGAAGAATTTATGGAGTCGTTAAAAGTCGATTTATTTTCCGACATGGTTTATGTATTTACGCCAAAAGGCGATGTGATTGAACTGCCGTCAGGATCTGTTCCTCTTGATTTTGCTTACAAGATTCATACGGAGATCGGCAACCAAACAATTGGGGCAAAAGTGAACGGAAAAATGGAACCACTCGACTATAAGCTAAAAAATGGCGATATTATAGAAGTAATGACTTCCAAACATTCTTATGGACCATCACAAGATTGGTTGAAAATTACCCAAACTTCTCAAGCAAAAAGTAAAATTAAACAATTTTTTAAAAAACAACGCCGCGATGAAAATATTGTTAAAGGAAAAGAAATTGTTGATAAAGAAATTAGAGCACTTAACATTGAACCGAAAGAAGCATTAATACCTGAAAATATGAAACGAGTGTATGAAAAATTTAACTTCACAAATGAAGATGACATGTATGCAGCAGTAGGCTATCAAGGGATAACTGGTGCTCTAATTGCCACAAGACTTACTGATAAAATTCGTCAGACTAGACAGCAGGAGCAGAATCTGGAAAAAACGATTGAAGAGGTAAAAAGTGAATCGAAAGATAAAAAATTACCGAAAAAAAATGCAGGAGTTAATGTTGAAGGTATTGATAATGTATTAGTACGTTTATCAAGATGTTGTAATCCCGTTCCCGGTGATAAAATCGTTGGTTATATAACAAAAGGACGAGGTGTATCTGTCCACCGGGCAGACTGTCCGAATATGCAAACAGAAGAGGCAAAACAACGCCATTTGGATGTTAAATGGGAAAATGAACAAACAACCACCAAACAATATCATGTGGATTTGGAAATCTCCGGTTATGATCGACGAGGCTTATTAAACGAAGTACTACAAGCAATGAATGAGATGAAAACAAATATGACGTTTGTAACTGGCAAATCAGATCGAAATAAAATGGCAGTTATTCAAATAACGATTCTCATTCACAATACAAAGCATTTACGTAAAATTGTAGAAAGAATAAAGCGGATTAAAGATGTATACACAGTAACTCGAACATTACAATAAATCTTTATCATAAAAGGAGTTCTTATTCATGAAGGCAGTAATCCAGCGAGCGAAAAATGCAACTGTAGCAGTTGATGCGGAAACGGTCGGTGAAATCGAGTATGGTTTTGTCGTTTTACTTGGGATAACACATGATGATACGGTGAAAGATATAGAATACCTCGTAAATAAAATTATTCATTTACGTGTTTTTGAAGATGAAAATAAAAAAATGAACCTTTCTTTAAAAGATGTACAGGGAAGCATTTTATCGATTTCACAGTTCACCCTCTATGGGGACACACGTAAAGGAAGAAGACCTAGTTTTATTAAAGCTGCAAAGCCTGATTATGCTAACGATTTATATGAACTGTTTAATCGGCATGTTGAAAAAGAAGGAATTACAGTAGAAACAGGTGAATTCGGAGCAATGATGAATGTCAGTTTTACAAACGAAGGCCCAGTGACATTAATTATAGATAGTAAAGAGCAATAAAAGCTGTCCTAAAAATGGACAGCTTCTTTTAGTTTTAATCCATATTTAATGAGAGAAATACTTCTGCAAGCCATTTACCATTCCTGAAACTATTTTCTGTTGATATCCATCGGTTAAAAGGAGTTGTTCTTTTTCTTTATTAGAAATAAATCCTAGTTCCACTAAAATAGCTGGTTTTAAATTTTGCCTTAGTACTTGGTAATCACCATAAGAAGAGCCTCTATCTTTTGCTTCCGTTTCTTTAATCAATTCTAGTTGTATAGAGTCAGCCAATTTCTTTTGTTGCTCATGGTAATAATAAGTACCTATTCCATTTGCATCTGGAATATTGGGAACACTATTGTAATGAATACTTATAAAAGCATCTATATTTTTCAAGTTAGATAGGCTTGTCCGGCTGGCCAGCGAAATATAATTATCTTTTTTTCTCGTAACGATGACTTCTGCACCAAGCATGTTTAGCTCGTTTTCTAATTCCTGAGCCGTTTTATAGGTCATCTCCTTTTCCAATGTATCACTTGCCCCAACGGCACCAACATCTTGACCTCCGTGACCAGCATCTATAATGATCGTCTTATTATTTAGTCCTTTTGAGCTGTTATCCATTTCCCTTTCTGCAAATTCCCTAAATATATATCCAGTTCGATTTTTATATGAAATCTTATACCAATTTCCCTTAATTGCTAAAATATCTAACACTGTTCCTTTTTTTACAAAATGAATAATCTTAGATTCATTCGAAGGACCTTCCCGAAGATGCGTATTAGCTTGTGAAATAACAATCTGTTTTTTAGTGTTTTTTCCTTTGGTCTGATCAAATTCTTTCTCTTTGATGGTTATAAAATCAGTCTTAACCCAGCCCGTGTCATCATATAGTTGAATTTCTGCCCATTCATTATTTATTTGTATAATCGGATAAACCTCATCCGGATTTGCCTGTTTTATTTTATCATAGGCAGTTCCAGGACCATTTCGAACATTTAAGTTCTCCGTATGAATAATCGCCTGCTTTGCAGAAACAATCATACTTCCTGCGAAAATTGAAATAAAAATGGTAAACATTAAGGAAACAGTTATTTTAGATGTTTTCATTTTATAAACCCCTTCATTTTAGAAAGATGCAATTCTTTCTAAAGTATAATAAAAACGATGCAATTAGGCAAAACTGTACATAGTTGAAGGAGGTTGCAAAAAATGCGAATTCATGACAAACAATGGCAATCCACAATTAACAAAAGTATAAATGATGTAAATTTTCATCGTTTTATTGAAATGGATGGGAAATATAATGCAATGGAAGTGGCTCAAGAATTAGGTATTTCGTTACGAGAAGTAAAAATGTTAAAGAAAAAAATAACACGTACTTGACATTAATTTAGGAAAACATTAATATTATAATCATTCAAACTAATTTGTGATATAATGCTAAGTTGAGATTATAATTGAAACCAATGATGGAAAAAGTAATTAGGGTCCATATGAAAAGAGAGAAAATGTCAATGGCTGAAAACATTTTTACATATTGGTCTAATGAAAGACATTCCTAAGGATCTATATCGAATGAATTCAGATAGTTTTATGAATTTCCTTAGTAGGTATAGACGTCTTGCAGGCGTTAACTGTGAAGAGCGGATGTGTAAAAGATAAATATCCACACATCAACTAGGGTGGCAACGCGGGTAAACTCTCGTCCCTTCTTACTAAGGGATGAGAGTTTTTTTGTGTTGTTTTTTACTTATTTGAAGGAGGTTTGTTGAAAAATGAGCATGCGTGCACCAAGAGGAACCGCCGATATTTTGCCAAATGAGGTAAAAAGGTGGCAATATGTTGAAAGTATTTTAAAGGATATTTGCGATCGATTTAACTATGATGAGATTCGTACTCCTCTATTTGAACATACGGAAGTATTTCAACGTGGAGTAGGGGATTCAACAGACATTGTGCAAAAAGAAATGTATACATTTGAAGACCGTGGAGGCCGGAGTCTTACACTGCGCCCAGAGGGAACGGCTACTGTGGTAAGGGCTTTTGTTGAAAATAAATTATATGGCTCACCAATACAGCCTGTGAAATTATTCTATTTTATGCAATTGTTTCGTTATGAACGACCACAACAAGGAAGAATGCGCCAATTAAATCAATTTGGTGTGGAAGTATTGGGAAGTGCAGATCCTTCGGTGGATGCAGAGGTAATAGCATTAGCGATGACTTGTTATAAAGAGTTAGGCTTATCATCGCTTAAGCTTGTTCTTAATAGTTTAGGTGATAAAGAAAGTCGTCAAAATCATCGCAAAGCCTTAGTTGAACACTTCTCGCCCTATAAAGACGAGCTTTGTTCAGACTGTCAAAAACGATTGAATCAAAATCCTTTACGTATTTTAGATTGTAAAACGGATCGTGATCATCCTGCAATGAAAACAGCACCGTCTATTTTAGATTATTTAAATGAATATTCAGAGCAATATTTCAATCAAGTAAAAGCATATTTAGATATGATGGAGATCCCTTATGTCCTTGATCAAAACCTAGTTCGAGGATTAGATTATTATAATCACACGGCTTTTGAAATAATGAGTGAAGCAGAAGGATTTGGAGCCATCACAACTTTAGCAGGCGGCGGAAGATATAACGGTCTTACTGAAGAATTAGGTGGTCCAAATACACCAGGGATTGGTTTTGCTATGGGCCTTGAACGCCTGTTAATGGCTATTGATGCTGAAAATATTAAACTACCTATAGATAGTAGTGTTGATTGCTTTTTTATAGCTGTTGGAGAAACAGCAGAAAAACAAGCCAGTGAACTTGTTCACAAACTGCGAGTGAACGGAATACAGGTAGATAAGGATTATCAAGGCCGGAAGATGAAGGCGCAATTCAAAGCTGCAGATCGATTAAAAGCTAAGTATGTCATAATTTTAGGTGATAATGAGTTGGAAGATGATATCGTGAACGTTAAAAATATGAAAACAGGCGACCAGACAGAAGTACCGTTGACAGATTTGGTGAAAACAATGCAAGCAGAGCTTTTAGGAGGAAGTCAAAATGAGTGAACGTATATTAGCAGGGACATTAAGTGAGGAGAACGTAGACCAGACGGTGTTACTTAAAGGTTGGGTACAGAAACGGCGTGATTTAGGCGGACTAATCTTTATTGATTTACGAGATAAATCAGGTTTCATTCAAATCGTATTTAATCCGGAAATTTCCTCTGAAGCTTTAGAAATAGCTGAAACACTTAGAAGTGAATATGTAATTGAAGTAAGGGGAACAGTTGTTAAAAGAGAAGAAATAACTGTAAACCCACTAATGGAAACGGGCAATATCGAAGTTATGGTTTCAAGTGTTGATATTTTAAATAAGGCAAAAAATCCACCTTTCCTTATTGAGGATGAAACAGATGTGGCAGAAGATTTACGTTTGAAATATCGCTATATGGATTTGCGTCGTTCATCATTACAGGAAACTTTTAAGCTTAGACACCATACAACGCAAGTAATCCGTAACTTTCTAAATGATGATGGTTTCTTAGAAATGGAAACGCCTATCTTAACAAAAAGTACACCAGAAGGAGCAAGAGACTATCTAGTTCCAAGTCGGGTGCACCCGGGAGAATTCTATGCTCTGCCACAATCTCCGCAACTTTTTAAACAGTTAATTATGATGAGCGGCTTTGAAAAGTATTACCAAATCGCCAGATGTTTCCGCGATGAAGATTTACGTGCTGATCGCCAACCTGAATTTACGCAAATTGATATTGAAACATCCTTTTTATCAAGTGATGAAATCATGGACATGACTGAAAAAATGATGCAAAAAGTCATGAAAGAAGTAAAAGGTCAAGATCTCCGTTTACCTTTGCCACGAATAACCTATAAGGATGCTATGGAACGATTTGGGTCGGATAAACCAGATACACGATTTGGAATGGAATTAATTCACGTATCGGATATTGTTAAAAATTCTAGTTTTAAAGTGTTTCAAAGTGCTATTGAAAATGAAGGTAAGGTTTGTTTGCTTAATGTGAAACAGCAAGCAAATCAGTTCTCTCGTAAGGATATTGATAAATTAACAGAGGATGTAAAGATTTATGGAGCGAAAGGGTTAGCTTGGTTAAAAATTGAAAGTGATGATATGAAAGGTCCAATAGCTAAATTTTTATCTCAAGAAGAAAAAAATGCAATTGCAGAAAAAGCTGAGGCTCAAGAGGGAGACTTATTACTATTTGTAGCCGATAATACAGCAATTGTTTATAATAGCTTAGGTGCACTTCGTTTAAAATTAGGAAAAAAACTAAACTTGATCGATGATTCAAAATTTAATTTCCTATGGGTAACAGATTGGCCACTGCTTGAATATGATGAGATCTTGGGCAGATTTTTTGCTGCTCATCATCCATTCACAAGGCCGGTGGAAGAAGACCTGGATAAATTAGATTCAGATCCTGCAAGTGTTCGTGCAAATGCTTATGACCTTGTTTTAAATGGATATGAACTTGGTGGGGGCTCGCTAAGGAATTATAAACGGAATCAGCAAGACAAAATGTTTGATGTTTTAGGATTTACGAAAGAATCTGCAAATGAACAGTTCGGATTTTTATTAGAAGCTTTAGAATACGGAGCGCCTCCACATGGCGGAATTGCATTAGGATTAGATCGAATTATTATGTTGCTTGCCGGAAGATCAAATTTACGTGATACGATTCTTTTCCCTAAAACCGCATCTGCTTCTGATCTGTTAACAGATGCACCAAGTGAAGTAAGTAAAGAGCAATTAAAAGAACTGTATATCCAGAAAAATGAAAACAAAGTGATAAAAGATAATGAATAAGCCACAATGATTGGACTTTTCTAAAAATTAAACTCGATTATATTGAAAATAACATCGGTGTATGATAAACTTTATTTATAATAAAAGAAAAATTAGTCCTGATGTGTTCGTCTATTCAAATCGTTTTGACCGAACACCTAAAAATAAGGGAGCTTGACCGTCTCTATGTTGCGTGCACGCCTTTAGTCAGAGGAAGCATAAAAAATATAGATCAGGGCACCCACCTGCCGAGAGCGGGTTCAAAGCTGGATACATAGACGGCACAATCGGGATCAATACATAATTAAAAAGCGAACGAAGTTGGCAGTACAGCTAACTTCGTTCGCTTTATTTATTTGATTTATGAACTAGACTCATGCGCTAACTGTTCAAGATTGCCGTTTTTGTCCATCCTAAATGCGGGTGCTTTCATTGCCCCTTGATCATCCAGTACAGTCATTTTTCTAGCTCTATCCATGATTTGTACGAAGGTTTGATAATCTTCTTGGATAGTCGCTAACTTTTCCTCTGTTTTCTCCAATTGTTTTTCTAGGTCACTTATATGATCCTTCAAAAGGGCATTTTCTTTTTGAGCTTCTTCCAATGTCAATTTAGATTGATTTGAATCATTATAATCTTTTTTTAGATCCTTTAAATAATGAATAACTCTATCTAATGTGATAGGTGAGTTTTCTATTAATGCAGATCTATTTTCGCTATCGTTTCCCTTTGTATCATAAACAGATGATAATGATATAACCGGTTGTTTTCTATTTTTTGTTTGTGCAGCCAGTGCGCGTTTTTTCTCCTTACGCTGTCTTTTTGCCAAATCTATAGCACTATCATACTTCCTTCGGACTTCAGCGTTCCAGCGGAAGCCACAAGCTGCGGAAGTTCGGTTTAACTTATCACCAACTTCATCAAAAGCATTTAACTGTGTACTACCTTCTCTAACATGACGTAAGACAGTTTCTGCTAGTAATAAATCATCCTCATGTGACCAAGCGTCTTGTCTAACTTTAACCAATGTACTTCAACTCCTTCTTCTATAGGCGGTAATATAATTAGATAGTTTCAAACTTTAATTCTTGTTTATTATGAATAAAAATCTCTAGTTAATTAATATCTATTATGACCGCTGAAAAAAGAATTATACATTTAGTCTTTTAGTTCTTTTGTTTCTCTTTTTGTTTTTGAATATTATCATAAACTTGTTTAATAGCTTGCTCAAACTTCCCAGTGGCTTTTGGAGAATAATATTTTTTATTTTTTATAGGATCAGGTAAATATTGTTGATCAATCCATCCATTTTCATAATTATGCGGATATTTATAATCAATTCCACGCCCTAATGTTTTTGCTCCATAATAATGACTATCTTTAAGATGTACTGGTATATCACCACTTATACCGTTACGTATATCATGCAATGCTGCATCAAGTGCTTTATAAGCAGTATTTGATTTTGGAGATAAACACAGCTCAATAATAGCTACACTGAGCGGGATGCGTGCTTCAGGAAACCCTAGACGTTCGGCTGCGTCAGCAGCAGCCATTGCTCGTGGCCCCGCTTGAGGATTCGCAAGTCCAATATCTTCATAAGCAATGACAATCATCCGTCGAATAATACTATCTAAATCACCAGCCTCAATTAATCTTCCCAGGTAATGAAGTGCTGCATTCACATCACTGCCACGTATGGATTTTTGAAAAGCTGATAAAACATCATAATGTGCATCACCGTCTTTATCGTGCGAAAAGCTTTTCTTTTGCATACATTCTTCCGCTATTTTAAGATGAATCATAATTTGATTATTTTCGGAAACTGGTGTGGAAGACACTGCAAGTTCTAAACCATTTAAAGCAGCGCGCATATCCCCGGCTGCGCTATGGGAAAAATGATTTAATGCTTCTTCTGTAATAGATATATCTTTCGTACCTAGTCCCTTTGTTTTATCCTTTATGGCACGATCCAAAGCTATTGCAATATCTGCAGCAGTTAATGCATGAAGTTCAAAAAGGTGGCATCTGCTACGAATTGCCGGATTGATAGAATGATATGGATTGCTAGTCGTACAACCAATAAGCGTTATTAAGTTATTTTCTATATGGGGGAGTAAGAAATCCTGTTTCGCCTTATCTAAACGATGAACCTCATCAAGCACCAATACGACTTGTCCAATCATTTTTGCTTCCTCTACGACGATTTCCATATCTTTCTTTTTATCAGTAACTGCATTTAGTATTTTCACAGGAATCTCTAAGCTTTTAGCTAAAGCGATTGCCATCGAAGTTTTTCCAGTTCCGGGCGGCCCAAACAGGATCATGGAAGCTAAACGTTCTGCTTTGACCATTCGGTAAATAATTTTTCCCTCTCCAACTAAATGGGGTTGGCCAATAATTTCATTAACATGCTCAGGTCTCATTCGATAGGCAAGGGGTTTTTGTTTCATGTAAATCGTCCTTTATTTCATTATAGTTTACAATTTAAGCGTACTGATGGAACGGATAAAATGCAAGAAGCATCCTCTTCATGCTATAATATCATGGATTATAGAATAACTGGTAACGATCAATTACAACAATTGATGTATCTAAGATAGAGGTGTTAATATATGAAGATTTCTACTAAAGGACGGTACGGATTAACAATTATGATTGAGCTGGCCAGAAAGTTCGGTGATGGGCCAACATCATTAAAATCAATTGCAAAAGACAATGATTTGTCCGAGCATTATTTGGAGCAGTTAGCAGCACCCTTAAGAAATGCAGGATTAATTAAAAGTATACGCGGAGCTTATGGGGGCTATATTTTAGCAAAAGAGCCTAAAAATATTACAGCTGGTGATATTATTCGTGTATTAGAGGGGCCTATTACCCCGGTTGAAGGTATAGAGAATGAGGAACCTGCCAAACAGGCTTTATGGATGCGAATTCGTGAAGCAGTTAAAGATGTTCTGGATACGACGACATTAAATGATTTAAAACATTATGATGACGCTGAGCCACAAGAAGCTTATATGTTTTATATTTAGACTTTTAATTAAGTAAGGAAAAGGAAGGAAAGGTATTAATGGAACAGATTTATCTTGATCACGCCGCAACAACTCCTATTGACAAGCAAGTTCTTGATGTGATGTATCCTTTATATACAAATGTTTTTGGCAATCCATCCAGTGTTCACTCATTCGGTCGGAAAGCCCGCCAGTATTTGGATGAAGCAAGACGTAATATAGCAAAAAGCATGCATGCTGATGAAAAGGAAATTATTTTTACAAGTGGTGGCACGGAAGCAGATAACCTAGCAATTATAGGTACAGCATTGGCTAACCAACAAAAAGGAAATCATATCATTACAACAACTCAAGAACACCATGCAGCACTTTATACTTCAGAAGCTTTAGAAGAAAAGGGATTTGAAGTAACTTATTTACCTGTAAATAAAGATGGTCAAATTAATATAGAAGATTTGAAAGATGCTCTAACTTCAAATACAATTCTTGTTTCAATTATGTCTGTTAATAATGAAACAGGCATCATTCAACCTATTCAGGAAATTGGAGACCTTTTGCGTGAACATCAAGCATATTTTCATACAGATGCTGTTCAAGCATTTGGTTTATTAGATATGAATATAAAGCAATTAGGTATTGATCTTCTAAGTGCATCATCACATAAAATGAATGGGCCTAAAGGAATAGGATTATTATATGCTAATGAAGATGTAAAATTAAATCCACTACAATATGGAGGAGAGCAAGAAAGAAAACGCCGACCTGGAACTGAAAATGTTATTAGCGCTGTCGGTTTTCAAAAAGCAGTAGAATTGGCAATGAAAAACAAAGAAGAACGTATCCGGAAATATAATCAGTATAAAAATCAATTTCTTTCCATTTTAACGGAAAATGGCGTGAACTATAAAATAAATGGGGCATCAGAAGCAGCGATCGCTTCCATTGTTAATATTAGCTTTCCTGGAACGAATGTAGAGAAACTTCTAACTAACTTTGATTTAGCTGGTATTGCAGCTTCAAGTGGAAGTGCATGTACTGCTGGATCTGTTGAACCCTCTCACGTTTTAACGGCCTTGTATGGCAAAGAAAATGAAAGAACGAGAAATTCAATTCGTTTTAGTTTTGGCATGGCAAATACAACAGAAAATGTAGAGGATGCAGCAAACCGTATAGCAAAAATTATTAAACGATTAACAACATAAAGTGGTGATGATAACATGAAAGCAAAAGAAGATACTCGAGTCGTAGTCGGTATGAGTGGCGGTGTAGATTCATCTGTAGCCGCTTTACTATTAAAGGAGCAAGGCTATGACGTTGTTGGAATTTTTATGAAAAACTGGGATGATACAGATGATCGTGGAATATGTACTGCCACAGAAGATTTTGATGACGTAGTACGTGTTTGCAACCAATTAGAGATCCCTTATTATGCTGTTAATTTTGAAGAACAGTATTGGCATAAGGTATTTACGTATTTTTTAAATGAATATAAAGCTGGCAGAACACCAAACCCTGATGTAATGTGTAATAAAGAGATTAAATTTAAAGCATTTTTAGATCATGCCCTTTCACTTGGGGCTGATTATTTAGCAACAGGG
This sequence comes from Virgibacillus alimentarius, assembly GCF_017874635.1. Classification (NCBI taxonomy): domain Bacteria; kingdom Bacillati; phylum Bacillota; class Bacilli; order Caryophanales; family Bacillaceae; genus Virgibacillus; species Virgibacillus alimentarius. The sequence goes on along the minus strand of NZ_JAGIKX010000002.1, from coordinate 109,115 downwards.
CACTACGCTCAGGTAAGAAATCGTAACGATAAATTTGAAATGCTTCGGGGTGTGGATAGGAATAAAGATCAAACCTATTTTTTAAATCAATTAACAGAAGACGTGTTATCAAAAGTAATGTTCCCACTCGGGCATATGAAAAAGTTAGAGGTAAGAGAAATAGCCAAACGTTACGAACTCGTTACGGCTACTAAAAAAGATAGTACAGGAATATGTTTTATTGGTGAACGTAATTTTAAGGAGTTTTTAGGTGAATATTTACCTGCACAGCCTGGAAAAATGCAAACTTTATCAGGAATTGAAAAAGGCACACATGATGGGTTAATGTACTATACGATTGGACAACGGCAAGGTCTCGGAATTGGCGGATCAGGTGATCCATGGTTTGTTGTCGGAAAAAACGTAAAAGAAAACATCCTATATGTCGAACAAGGTTATACAAATGAAAAATTATATTCTGACGGGTTAGTTGCTTCAGACGTCAATTGGATAAATCAGGAGTCAGTTCAATCCATGTTTCATTGCACTGCAAAATTTCGATATCGTCAAGAAGACTGTGCAGTTACAGTCAATTTGCTTGAAAACGGCAATGTGCGTGTCACTTTCGCTGAGCAACAACGGGCGATTACTCCCGGACAAGCTGTTGTTTTTTATGACGGAGAGGTTTGTTTAGGCGGGGGTACGATTGATCACATCATAAAAGGTGATCAGTATCTTGACTATGTTGGCTAATTTATCAAGATAGAACTATGAACCGCTGATGGCTCTTGCGGTCGTAGTTCTGTAGATGTAAGGGGAATTGAAATGGATAAAAATACAAAAGCGATTCAATTAATGAAAGAGCACAAATATGACGAGGCAGCAAAAATCTTTACAGAAATTATTGATGAAAATCCTCAAGACCCTATAGGCTATATTAATTTTGGAAACTTATTAGTACATGTTCATGATTTTAGTAGGGCAGAGTTATTTTTTGAACGTGCCATTAAATTGGATAAGAATATGGCAACAGCATATTATGGTTTGGGAAATTTATACTTGGAGCAATCTAATTATTCGAAGGCGATTGAAAACCTTCAAGAAGCTATCAAATTAGGGTTAAAAGAATGTGACGTGTATTTTATGTTGGGGATAGCATTCCAGAAACAAGAGCATTATAAACTTGCTCTGCCGTACTTGCTTCGTGCAGTAGAATTAAATCCTGATGATGAGGAAATACTTTTCCAATATGGGCTATCTCTCGCGCAAAGTGAGCATATTTCAGATGCTGCTTCAACTTTTAAAAACGTACTCAAAATAAACCAAGAACATAGCGATGCTCATTATAATTTAGGTGTAATAGCTATTTACAATGATAATCCAACACAAGCACTACATCATTTCGATCGGGCTTTAATTAACCAACCTGATCATGTACTAGCAGCTAATGGAAAAAAACAAGTAAAAGAATTGCTTGATTCGAATGAAAAGTAAGATAGTGAGGTTTTTTCATGGTACTAAATGGAGAATCCACAAAAAGAATGGATGACGATTATATAAAAGGAGAACTTCTTCATACCATCTTCCATAACGAAAACGAGCATTTTTCAATTGCGAAAATTAGAATACTAGAAACAAATGAGGACTACCAAGAAAAAGAAATAGTTATCAAAGGATATTTCTCCAATTTGCAAATAGGGACGCCATATATATTTTATGGTCAAATTGAAAAACATCCTAAATTTGGTTTGCAATATCATATAGACTCCTATCAAACTTTTATACCAAACACTTCTGATGGATTGGTTGCCTATTTATCAAGTGATTTGTTCTATGGTATAGGTAAAAAAACAGCCGAAAGGATTATAGAAAAATTAGGAGAAAGTGCGATCAGTAAAATATTAAAAAATCCTAATGTATTAGAAGATATTAAAGGCTTAAAAAAAGAAGCAGCAAAAAATTTATCGAAAACGTTACAGGAAAACCAAGGTTTTGAACATGTAGTTGTTCATTTAGCAAAATACGGAGTAGGCCTAAAAATGGCACAAAAAATTTACCAAGAATATAAAGAAGAGGCAATATCTGTGCTAGAAGAAGATCCATATCAATATGTTTTTGATATTGAAGGTTTTGGATTTCAAACAGCTGATAGCATTGCCAAACAAAATGGGCTATCTCTGACACATCCCAACCGAATTGGTGCCGGTTGTATATATATTCTTCAAAAAAGTGTTCAAGATGGGCATGTTTATTTACCGATGGATAACTGTCTGAGCAAAGTCAGGAACTTACTAGTTAATTCTGAGCATGCATTAACAGAAGATGTTATTATTAACCGGTTAAAAGAATTAAATAAAACTAAAACAGTAATTATTTATGAGGAAAAGGTTTATTTGCCATCTCTCTATTATGCAGAGGATGGCTTTGCTTCACACTTAAAACGGATTATTTCAAAACCGATAGAACATGAAACGACTTTAGCTGAATTAATGAAGATAACTGGTGATATTGAAGAAAAAGAGATTTTAAGTTATGGTAATGAGCAATTTACTGCAATTAATAAAGCGCTGCATTCCAAAATTATGATTGTAACAGGTGGTCCGGGAACAGGAAAAACAACAGTCGTTAATGGAATTTTAAAGGCATATAGTGTGATTCATGATATTCCAATCGATATGACTACTTATGAAAAGAAGGAAGATTATCCATTCATCTTAACTGCCCCAACTGGGCGTGCTGCAAAACGCTTACATGAGTCAACAGGTATACCATCGGTTACCATTCATCGTTTACTAGGTTGGGATGGGAAAAATGCATTTGAAAAAAATCAAGAAGAACCACTCTCGGGTAAATTTTTAATTGTCGACGAGTTTTCGATGGTAGATATTTGGCTAGCTAACAACTTATTTAAAGCAATACCTGATGATATGCAAGTATTATTAGTTGGAGATGAAGACCAATTACCATCTGTTGGACCAGGTCAGGTACTTTCTGACTTACTTCGAAGTGAATTATTACCTTCTGTCCGTTTAAATGAGGTATACCGTCAACAGGAAGGATCGAAGATAATACAACTCGCTCATCATATTAAAAATGATACTTGCAATCGATCTGAATTAAAAAATGATCAAGATTTCAGTTTTATTCCTTGCCAAGAGCACCATATGATTGATGTTATAACAAAAATATATATAAAAGCTAAAGATAAGGGTATTGATTTAAAAAATATTCAAGTACTTGCACCAATGTATCGTTCACAAGCCGGAATTACAATCATTAATAAATCTTTACAACAATTAATTAACCCTAAAAATTCCAGAAAAAGAGAGAAGAAATTTAATGATGTCACATATCGAGTAGGCGATAAGGTAATTCAATTAGTAAACCAACCTGAAGATGGGGTTTTTAATGGCGATATTGGAGAAATCGTAGCGATATTTGAAGAAGATGAGAATAAAGATCACAAAGAGCAACTGGTTATTTTGTTTGAGGATAAAGAAGTAGCCTATGAACGCAAAGACTACGTGAACTTTATGCATGCCTATTGTATTTCCATCCATAAATCTCAAGGAAGTGAATTTCCAATCGTAATACTGCCTGTTGTAGCAGGCTATAACCGGATGTTAAGAAAGAATTTACTTTATACGGCTATTACAAGAGGAAAACGCTCGTTGATTATTTGTGGTCAGCCAGAAGCCTTCTTACGCGGGGTTCAAACGAAGGATACAAATATAAGGTATACTTCATTGAAACACTTATTAATAGAAAGATTTGATTATCCTGATCAAACACCTAGAATGGATCCGGGTGAAGAGGATATTAGTCCATATGATTTCATGTAAGAATTTTTCCCCATTATGATGTATATTTTTTAAAATTTGGGTAAAACTAGCATAATAATTTAACTTGTATTAGGAGTTGTTATTATGTTGCAATGCCCAAATTGTAAAAGTAAGGATATAGGAAAAATTGGTTCACAACAATTTTATTGTTGGTCTTGTTTCATTGAAATGACAGTGATGGGCAATAAACTAACAGTCCATCAAGTGGAAGCAGACGGCTCTTTGAGTTCATTAAATGATTTATTCACTGAGGATCAAAGAAAAATTAATTAATCCTTAGCAATAAAAACAGATACGATTTTTGCTAAGGAGAGAGAGAGATGTTTAGCAATAACAAAGCAATTAATTTTCTAATATGGAACCTCACTGGAATATTTACGTTTTTATTTATCTATTTGCTCGTAAAACTGTTCCCTTTCTACGGAACTGTTTTTTCATTTTTATGGCATTTGTTTTTACCCTTTATTATCGCTTGTTTAATTGCCTATTTACTTTATCCGGTAATTCAGAAAATACATCAGTACAATATACCAAAGGGGTTAGCCATCCTTTTTATTTATATAATATTTTTTGGTGGGTTAGCAGGCATTATTTATAGTGTATATCCAGCTGTTATTCATGAATTAAAAGATCTTAACAAGCATTTACCACATTTAATTCAAATGTATGAGGATTTGATCTATCAATTGTATGAATCTACATCTTTCTTGCCCGAGACGGTTCACAATAAGTTAGATAATCTAATTATTAAACTTGAAACATCTTTAGAAAATTTATTAGAAAAGTTATTAGGTGGCGTTACGAAGATATTTGATCTGATTGTATTTCTTACCGTTATACCTGTCTTAGTATTTTATATTCTTAAAGACTATAATCAAATAAGAAATTTTTTAAAAAACTTTATACCAAAAAAATACCGAAATCAATCAAATAAAGTATTACATGCAATTAATCAAAACTTAGGAAATTATATACGGGGGCAATTGCTTGTTTCTTCATTTGTAAGCTTAGCTACTCTAATAGCATTTCACTTATTGAACATTAAGTATGCTTTATTGTTAGCAATAATCATGGGACTTACAAATATAATACCTTATTTCGGGCCAATAATTGGAGCGATACCCGCAGTTGCCATTACATTGACAATGTCCGGGAAATTAATTATATTAGTTTTACTAGCTATTTTTGTCATTCAGTTAATAGAGAGTAATTTACTGTCACCATATATTGTAGGAAAAAGTATAAATATCCATCCGATTGCGATTATCTTTGCATTATTATTAGGCGGGCAATTAAGTGGAGTAATTGGTATGATATTAGCTGTGCCAATACTAACCATCTTAAATGTCTTGACTAAACACATATGGCAATTTAGACGTGAGCATTGACTTTTTTTTGAAATTTACCTACAATGTTTCATATCTAAAAGGAGATATATATTAAGAAAACCTTTGTATAATTTTAAAACGTTGAAAGTTCTAAGTACATAGATGAATTATTATTTAAAGAGAGGGATTTTCTAAGGCTGCGAAAAATCCTAAATAAGGTTCTATGGAAAGCTAAACTGAAGTACGGCTAATCCCCGTCGGTGTCACACCGTTACGATGCTCAAAGTGATGAACGCATGTAGTTTCGTTCATAAATAGGGTGGTACCGCGACCAAATCTCGTCCCTGCAAGTATATTCGCAGAGAGGAGATTTTTTATTTTTATTAACTAACATATATGTGATTTTATGGAGGTAAAGGAAATGAAAACATTAACATCTTCACAAATTAGGCAGATGTTTTTAGACTTTTTTAAAGAAAAAGGACATCAGATTGAACCAAGTGCATCCCTAGTACCAAAAGAGGACCCTACTTTATTATGGATCAATAGTGGCGTGGCTACACTAAAAAAGTATTTTGATGGTCGAATAATACCAGAGAATCCCCGCATCGTAAATGTACAAAAATCGATTCGGACGAATGATATTGAGAATGTCGGATATACCGCAAGGCACCACACTTTTTTTGAAATGCTAGGTAATTTTTCTATTGGTAACTATTTTAAAAAAGAAGCAATAGAGTGGGCATGGGAATTTCTAACTAGTGATAAATGGATAGGATTTGATCCGGAATTACTTTCCGTAACGGTACATCCTGAAGATGATGAGGCATTTGATATCTGGCTTAAAGATATTCAATTGCCTGAAGAACGCATTATACGATTAGAAGAAAATTTTTGGGATATTGGCGAGGGACCAAGTGGCCCAAACACTGAAATATTCTATGATCGCGGGGAAGTTTATGGAAATGATAAAGGGAATCCGGAATTATATCCTGGCGGGGAAAATGAACGATACTTAGAAATTTGGAATTTAGTTTTTTCTCAATATAATCATAATCCGGATGATACATATACTCCCCTACCAAAAAAGAATATAGATACAGGTATGGGACTTGAGCGAATTGTATCTGTTATTCAAGATGTACCTACTAATTTTGAAACAGACTTATTTTTGCCAATTATTCATCAAACCGAGAAGCTAGCCCAAAAAAAATATGGCAAAGATCGCCAAGATGATACAGCCTATAAAGTTATTGCTGATCATATAAGAACAGTAACTTTTGCGATTGGTGACAGTGCGCTTCCATCCAATGAAGGAAGGGGCTATGTATTAAGGAGATTAATTCGACGTGCGGTGCGTTTTGCTAAGCAGATCGGAATTGACAAACCATTTATGTATAAGCTAGTAGCTACTGTGGGAGAAATAATGAAGGATCCCTATCCGGAAATCAGCAAGAAAAAAGAATATATTGAAAATATTATTAAACATGAGGAAGAACGATTTCATGAAACACTACATGCTGGATTAGAAATATTAGAATCCATCTTAGAAAGAGAAAAAAAGAACGGGAAAACTATTTTTCCTGGCGTGGAAGTGTTCCGACTCTATGATACGTATGGATTTCCGAAAGAGCTGACAGAGGAGTATGTCGCTGAACATGGTTTTTCCATCGATAAGGCAGGTTTCCAGGAAGAAATGGAAAAACAGCGGGAGCGAGCAAGGAATGCACGCCAGCAAGTTGATTCCATGCACGTACAAGATGAACTGTTAGGTGATCTTGAAGTAGAAAGTAAGTTTATTGGGTATAGTCAACAAGAAACAAACACGGTTATATCGACAATTATTACCAATCAACAAATTACAAATTCTGCTGATGAGGAAGAAGAAGCATACATTATATTACAAGAAACTCCTTTCTATGCAGAGAGTGGTGGACAAATTGGCGATCAAGGATGGATTTATACTGATCATGCTGCTGCTTATGTAAAAGATGTGCAAATAGCACCAGAAGGACAACATATTCATCGTGTAAAAATAACAGAAGGAAGATTGCAAACAGATGATAAAGTAACCGCAATTGTAGAGAAAGAATTTCGAAATGGAGTGGTGAAAAATCATACAGCAACACATCTACTTCATCAAGCGCTCAAAGATGTATTAGGAGAGCATGTAAATCAAGCAGGTTCGCTTGTAAGACCTGATCGCCTACGATTTGATTTTACTCATTTTGGAACGGTTCAAACAGATGAATTAGAACGTATTGAGCAAATCGTTAATGGGAAAATTTGGGATTCGTTGTCACTTATTATTGATCGAAAACAGATAGAAGAAGCTAAAGCGATGGGAGCAATGGCTTTATTCGGAGAAAAATATGACAGTATTGTCCGCGTTGTTCAAATTGGTGATTACAGTATTGAATTATGTGGAGGATGTCACGTACAAAACACTGCTGAAATAGGGTTATTTAAGATTATCAGTGAAAGTGGAATTGGAGCTGGGACAAGAAGAATTGAGGCTGTTACAAGTAAGAATGCATATAAGTATGTTAATGAAAAGTTACATTTGCTACAAACATCTGCGCAACTTTTAAAAGTAAAAGAAGAAAATATTCCAGATCGGCTTCATAGTCTGTTTATCGAAATGAAAGAGGGACAAAAAGAAAATGAATCTTTAAATTCAAAATTAGCTAATATGGAAGCCTCTACAATATTAGATCAAACAAAAACAATAAACGATGTACAAGTACTAGCACAAAAAGTTCAAGCAAAAGACATGAATCAACTCCGTAAGATGGTAGACGATTTAAAACAAAAGATGGGTTCAGGCGTTATCTTACTAGCGGCTGAAAACAATCAAAAAGTACAGTTGGCTTCTGGTATATCCAAAGACTTAATTGACCGCGGATTTCATGCTGGTAAACTCATTAAACATGCAGCACAAGTTTGCGGCGGGGGTGGCGGAGGCCGTCCAGACATGGCACAGGCAGGAGGAAAAAATCCTCAAAAAATTAATGAGGCATTAAATGCAGTTAAAGAATATGTGGAAAATAAATAACCTTCTTCAGTGAGTAGCTTAATTACTTGGTTTAATAGGAAAAGTTTGTATTCTATTCTTCAAATATATATATTAATTCGCGTAAACATGTTAGAATAATGGGAGAATGCAAAGCTTGAAATGAGGTGTCACTATGGGATCTATTGATAAAACGATGAAATTTAATTTTTCAGAAGACCCGTTTGATGAAGATATTAAAGAGATTCTTTTTACTGTCCATGAAGCATTGAAAGAAAAAGGGTATAATCCCATTAATCAGATTGTAGGTTACTTATTATCAGGCGACCCTGCTTATATCCCAAGGTATAGAGATGCTCGTAATTTAATCCGTAAAGTCGAACGTGATGAAGTGATTGAAGAATTAGTGAAATTTTATTTAGAACAGCAAAAGGTAAAATAAATGAAAATAATTGGGTTAGATGTTGGATCAAAAACAATTGGAGTAGCTATAAGCGATGCACTTGGCTGGACTGCCCAAGGGCTTACAACGATCAAATGGGATGAGAATGATATACATTCAGCAGATGAAACATTAAAGAAAATCATATTGGAACATGAAATTGGGAAAGCTGTTATAGGGTTGCCTAAAAATATGAATGGCACAATTGGAGAACGCGGCACAGCTTCACAACTCTATGCAGAACATGTGAAAAACACGCATCACATCCCAGTCGTGCTATGGGACGAGCGGTTATCAACAATAGCTGCTGAGAGAGTATTATTAGAAGCAGACATGAGTAGAAATAAAAGAAAAAAAGTGATTGATAAAGTTGCTGCGGCTGTAATATTACAAGGGTATCTCGATCAAAAAGGATAAAGGGGTGAAATGATGTCACTTGAAGAAAAAGAACGAATTATCATTCCGGATGAAAATGGTGAAGAACATTTATTTGAAGTATTATTTACATTTGATGTGGATGAAACCAAACAATCGTATATTGCATTAGTTCCCGCTGAGCAACAAGATGATGAAGAAGTAGAAGTTTATGCTTTCAGGTACGAAGAAAAGGATAATGATGATAATGATTTATCACTTCTTCCTATAGAATCTGATGAAGAGTGGGATATAGTTGAAGAAATGCTTCACACATTAGCAGAAGAACAAGATATAGAGTAATATGGAATATTACTTGAATGAATAAATAGGTTTAGCTGATGTCAGCAAAAGGCATCAGCCTTTTCCTTATCTTACATATGTACAGCTATTAAATAAATAATGATTACCCCTTCAAACATCGTGATTTTATTCTGGCTTATCTTTTCCTTTTTTAGTATAATAGACCAGATGATAGAGGGGGGGATGCTGTTTGTCGAAGAAAAAAAAGACAAACATTGATAAAAACAGCCTAATCACTCGAATAGAAGAAATTAAAACAGTACGTAAAATAGTAGGTATTATTATTATAGCTTTGGTTGTAATACTTACTATTGGAAGTATATCAGGTTTTCTATATGTAAAATCTGCCTTAAAACCTGTAGACCCGGATAGTACAAAAAAGATCAAAGTTGAAATACCAATGGGATCATCAACTTCTGATATTGCTAAAATTTTAGAGGATAAAGGCATTATAAAAGATAGTCGTGTTTTCCGCTTTTATATAAAATTTAAAAATGAATCAGAATTTCAAGCTGGAAATTATACACTTACACAAGATTTATCAATCGATGAAGTTATAAAGTCTCTTAAAAGCGGTAAGGTTAAAAAAGAACCTATTTATACCGTAACAATACCAGAAGGTAAATCAATCGAACAAATGGCTAAGATTTTTTCCAGTAAATTAGGATTTAAAAAGAAAGCGTTTATAGATAAAATGAAAGATCAAGCTTATATAGAGAAGTTAATGGATCGTTATCCAAAACTTTTAACGGAAGACATTTTAAATCCTGATATTAGATTTCCTTTAGAAGGTTATTTATTTGCTGCAACTTATAACTTTTATGAAGAGGAACCGACAGTCGAAGCTGTTATAGACAAAATGCTTAAAAAATCGAATGAAGTAATAACGCCACATCTTAATGATATTAAAAAGCAAAATCTTACTGTTCATGAGGCAGTTACAATGGCTTCATTGATTGAAAATGAATCAGCAACAAAAAAACAACGAAAAAAAATAGCTGGAGTATTTTATAACCGTTTGGAGGATGAAATGAAACTGCAAACAGACCCGACGGTTCTCTATGCGTTAGGGAAGCATAAAGACAAGGTTTTATTAAAAGATTTAGAAGTTGATTCACCTTATAATACGTACCAGATAAAAAATCTTCCAATTGGACCAATATCAAATTTCTCAGAAAACTCATTTGAAGCGACAATACATCCGGAAGATACAGATTATAAGTATTTTTTGCATGATGAAAATGGAAACATTCATTATTCTAAAACACATAAAGAACATGTAAAATTAAAAGAAAAATATATTAAATAAGCATTTCAGGAAGTGTGATTCTCTTTTCACATTTCCCGTTTTTTTGAACATATTTAAAATATGAGTCAGTAGGAAATTAACGGAATATAGTATAAATGAGGCTAAGAGTGAGATGGATGAATATTTATTACACTATATAAGTAAAACTTTGCCCGCAAAAGCAGAGTGGGTAAAGGAAATTGAAAAAAAGGCAAAAGAAGATAACGTACCAATAATGGACGAAATCAGTATTGAATTTCTTATGCAATTAATAAGATTATCGAAACCAAATAAAATACTGGAAATAGGATCAGCGATCGGTTATTCAGCATTACGCATGCAAGAAGCATATCCAAAAACTAAAATAACTACGATTGAACGAGATGAGAATCGTGTGCAGCAGGCAATTAAAAATATTGAAAAAAGCCATCAGTCAGACAACATACATGTCATACATGGTGATGCATTAAATGAAATAAATAATTTGGCGGCGAGAAATGAACAATTTGATGTGATTTTCATTGATGCTGCTAAAGGACAATATAAACGTTTTTTTGAGCTATCTAGTTCACTTATAAAGCCAACAGGACTCATTATAACAGACAATGTATTGTTTAAAGGTCTAGTAGCTAATCCAAATAGGGGATCATCAAGACTAGATAAAATTGCAAAAAAAATTCATGCTTATAACGAATGGCTTGTAAACCATCATAATTTCACAACTTCTATTGTTCCGATCGGAGATGGCGTTGCTATTAGTATTAAAAAATAGAGGGGGATCCGGCATCATGCAGAAAAAGCCAGTCGTTATTGGTGTTGCAGGTGGAAGTGGAAGTGGTAAGACATCTGTTACACGCTCTATATGCCGACGTTTTTCCGATAAGACAATTCTTGTAATTGAACAGGATTATTATTATAAAAATCAAAGTCATCTGCCGTTTGAGGAAAGATTAAACACGAATTATGATCACCCACTAGCATTTGATAATGATTTATTAATACAACATATTCATGCATTATTGAATCAAGAACCTGTAGAAAAACCCGTATACGACTATAAGACCCATACACGCTCCAATAAAGTCATTCCAGTGGAGCCAAAAGAAGTTATCATCTTAGAAGGAATACTTATATTAGAAGATCCACGTTTGGTTGATTTAATGGATATCAAAGTGTTTGTTGATACGGATGCAGATTTAAGGATTATAAGACGTCTGGAAAGGGATATAAAAGAACGTGGTAGAAATTTAGATTCCGTTATCGACCAATATATAAACAGTGTCAGACCGATGCATCTACAATTTGTAGAGCCAACTAAACGTTATGCTGATATCATTATTCCCGAAGGCGGACAAAATCAGGTTGCGATTGACATTATGGCAACCAAAATAGAAACAATCTTATTAAAAAATCGCACAAAATAGCAATTTGAAAAAAGGGATTGAAAATTTTAAAAAAATCTGCCATAGTAATGGTTAGCGAATTTGAATGATATATTATAGACAACAATACTTTTTCTCAGCAAACATTCATTGGTTGCTATATAGTCTATTGGAGAGAATTTTTACTTAAATGTTTTAAAATTGGTTTATTATACTATATAACTAAAGGAGTTGTTTTCGATGGCAATAGAAAAAAGTTATTATATGACACAAGAGGGGAAAGAAAAATTAGAGGAAGAGCTACATTACTTGAAAACTGAAAAACGACAAGAAGTTGTTGAACGCATAAAAATAGCTCGTGACTTTGGAGATCTATCGGAAAACTCTGAGTATGATGCAGCAAAAGATGAACAAGCTTTTGTGGAAACCCGCATCTCTCAAGTAGAAAAAATGATCCGTAACGCAGTAATCATAGAGAATGATAATGAGAATCCTGACATTGTCTCTTTAGGAAAATCGGTAACATTTACAGAATTACCAAACGGAGAAGAGGAAACATATACAATTGTAGGAAGTGCGGAAGCAGATCCTTTTTCAGGTAAGATATCAAATGATTCACCAATGGCAAAAAGCTTGCTTGGCCAAGGAAAAGGGGACGAAGTAACTGTTTCTACTCCTGGTGGAGAAATTCAAGTGAAAATTATAAGTGTTAATTAAGCTGAAAGTATACAGCAAAAGGGCAGAGAAAGTTTCTTCTGCCTTTTTTTATGTAACTTTAACATGTAGGTTAGGTATTTTATGAAAGAATTAAGCTTTAAATTTACAAATAAGCCCAGTTCATATAATATAGTAAACGGAGGTGGAGAAAATAGTGAATGCTGAAAGAAAAGATTCTCGTATCGATAAATTTGAGAAACGCAGAAAAACTACTAAATCAATTACATTATTGATCATAATAGGGGCTGCTCTTATTATTCTTTTACTGTTCATATGGATTTTTGGGGGAAGCGATAAAGAATCGGAAGTCCTTGATGAAGCATCTAATGAAATTCAACGTAATGATAATGAATCAAACGATTTAATAATTGAAGATGACACAGATGAGGACGTTAAAGAGGAAAAAGATACAAATAATAATGAAAAAGAAGCAATAAATGAAGATAAAGATAAAGAAAAAGATAGCGAAGAAAAGAATAAAGATAAAAAGGAAGAAGAGGAAGAAGATAAGGATGCAGAAAAAAACCATGAAGTAGAAACGGAACAGGTAGAGTCACCAGATGATAATGTATCGAAAGCCTATAAAGGTGACTGGAAACCTATTGAAACAGAGCAATCAGGCCAGCATACGACAAATTACGATGATGAAAGTCAGGACCGGAAAGAAATGGAAAAAGCGATTAAATCAGTAACAGGCTTGGATGATGATATGATTTTATGGTGGGTCGGAAATGACGGCGATCAACAAAAAGTGGTTGCTACAGTATCCCCTTCTGATAATTCCAAAACCTATCGCGTCTACCTATCTTGGATTGATAATAATGGCTGGAAGCCAACAAAGGTTGAGGAATTAAAAGTAAATGATAAAAGATAACAAAGCAACTGGAGGGAAAAATAGTGACCATTGGGATTATTGGTGCAATGGATGAAGAAATTGCACTCTTATTAGAAAATATGGAAAATCAAAAAGAGATTTCCGTAGCTAATTGTTTATTTGTTCAAGGTACAATGTTTAATAAGGATATTGTGTTATTAAAATCAGGTATTGGCAAAGTAAATGCTGCTATGTCTACAACAATTATGCATGAGCGTTTCACGCCTTCGCATGTTATCAACACTGGATCAGCTGGAGGTTTTGCAGAACAGCTAGAAGTCGGCGATGTTGTCATTTCTAGTCAAGTAGTTCATCATGATGTTGATGCTACTGCATTTAATTATAAATATGGACAAGTACCTGGTATGCCGGAAACGTACACGGCAGATGCAACATTAATTACGAAAGCCAAAAACGCCGTAGAAGAAATGGGAATTAATTTTTCCGAGGGCATGATTGCCACAGGAGATTCGTTTATGGAAGATCCTGCACGCGTAGCTTTGATAAATAGTAAATTTCCCACAATGATTGCTGCTGAAATGGAAGCTGCAGCAATAGCACAAGTTTGTTACCAATTTGACAAACCATTTGTTGTTATACGTGCGCTATCCGATATTGCAGGTAAACAATCTTCTATCACATTTGATGAATTTTTGGACGAAGCAGCTGCAAATGCGGCAAAAATCATCATATCTATGATCAAATATTTGTGATATAAATTTCCGTGCGTTGCTTTATTCAAAGTATATGATTCAAAGAGAATTTAGCTAATGAGAAAATTAAAATGTTCATTAAAAAAATGAGCGGGGAATATATCATACAACCCACGCTCATTTTTATGTTCTATTCTTTATGCTCATCTCGATAATAGGCACGAAATACCTTCATTAAAGCTCTCTTTTCAATACGTGATACATAACTTCTAGATATATTTAACTTTTTAGATATCTCACGTTGCGTCATTTCTTTAGAATCATTCAAACCATAACGATAAATAATAACTTCTCTTTCCCGATCATCAAGAATTGAAAAATAATCACTCATTTTTTCTATTTCAATATTTAATTGAATATATTCGATAATGTCTTCATTCTCTGCCTCTAAAATATCAATTAAGCTAATTTCATTTCCTTCTTTATCTTGCCCAATTGGATCATGTAAGGAAACATCTTTTTTTACTTTCTTTAACGCGCGTAAATGCATTAAAATTTCATTCTCAATACACCGGGCAGCATAAGTAGCAAGTTTTGTTCCTTTACCAGCTTTAAAACTTTCTACTCCTTTAATTAAACCAATTGTTCCGATGGAAATCAAATCCTCTACATCTTCTCCTGTGTTTTCGAACTTTTTTACAATATGCGCTACTAATCGTAAATTATGTTCAATTAGCTTATTCCGTGCGTCTGCATCACCACCCTGCATTTGACTAATGTATTTTGCTTCATCCTCTTTAGAAAGTGGTTGTGGAAATGCGTGGTTTTTCACGTAGGACACAAAAAAAAGTGCCTCTTTTATTAATAAACCAAGAACAGTTAAAATTCCGGACAAACACATACACCTCCTCAAATGCTGGTTAGACTTTTGCCTATACAACATTTCTATGAGTATATAGTGTAAATTGTGTCTGTCCCTAACTTTTTAATGAAAAAAGTGACTTCTTTAAAAGTCACTTTATTTACTTCTTATTATATTGTTGAATAGCTTCTTCATATGCATCTTTTTGATGTTTGGTTACTGGTTTAACACCTGCTTTATGTGCTGCTCTGGAAATCATATGACCAGATACTGGGTTTGTAAGAAGTATAAACAAGATGGCTAATAAAAGTTTTCCACTGATAATCGATTCAGATACATACAAGAATAAAAATGCTCCAATTAATATCCCTGCAATACCTAATGTAGATGCTTTTGTCGCTGCATGTAGCCTGGTATAAACATCTGGAAAACGATTAATTCCAATGGAACTTGATAAAATAAAGAAAGTTCCTGCCAATAAAAGTAGAACAATGATTAAGTTTACAATAATATCAATCCATGTCTCTATCAATAATAACACCCTTTTCCAGATATTTTGCAATACCAAGTGTTCCAATAAATGAAAGAATGCCTATTAACAATACGACGTCATTCAATTTTGTTGTTGTTAAAAAAACCGCTGTAAGGGCTGCTAAAGCCATTAAACTAATACCAACAAGATCCAATGCTATTGCCCGGTCGGGATTTGTTGGTCCTATAAGAATACGGTATAAAAGTAAAAAAAACGATATAGATATACCAATGAAAGATATGAAAACTGTTATTTGTAGTAATTGCTCTGTAAATTGCAGGATATTCATTATCTGGTTACCTCCATAATCGCTTTTTCAAATGTATTTTTTATATCGTGAATGGACTCATCTACTGTATCAATATCCATTGCATGAATATATAATTCTGTCTGATCATTTGATACAGCGATTGTTAACGTACCAGGCGTTAAACTAATTAAATTTGCTAGTAGAGTTATTTCCCAATCACTTTTTAAATCGGTTGGCATAACAAATATACCCGGTTCAAATTCTAACTTTGGTGTATATACAAGTTTTACAATATCAATATTCGATGAAATAAGCTCTTTAATAAACAAAAGAATTAGCTTCAATATACTAATTACTCGCTTTATATAAAAATCCCCTGGTATAAACCGTTTCAATAAAAGCAATAGAAGCATTCCAAGTATGTATCCACCAATAAAGCTAGGGGCAGTATAGGTTTCACTCAAGAACATCCACATGAAAGCGATAATTAAATTTATAACAATTTGAAAGGCCATTAGTCAATTACTCCTTTAAAACAGAATCAATATATTGTTCTGGATCAAGTAGATATGCCGAAATAGTGTCAATTGATGGATAAATATATTCTGCACCAATTCCTAGAACAACAGAAAATGTAAGTAAAAATACAATGGGTCCTATAAATCCCTTCATGGATCTTTTACCCAATTCCATCGTAGTATTTTTTTCTCCCCAAAATCCTCGGATAAATATTTTCATGATCGAATAAAGAATTAACAAACTTGTAAGGAGTGCGATAATCACAATTGCTATTTTTTCGTCTGTAAGGGCACCCTTTAATAATAACAGTTTTCCTATGAACCCACTAAAAGGTGGAATACCCGCAAGTACAAATGCAGATACAAAAAGAAGCCAGCCTAATAATGGATAATGATGCATTAAACCACTCATTTTCCTTAAATCCGATGTTCCAGCCACATATGCGATTACACCTACAATTAAAAACAATGCCGATTTAATAATCATATCATGGATTAAGTAGTATACTGACCCACTTATTGCGTCTTGGTTAAAAATCCCAATACCCATGATAATAAAGCCGATTGCAGGAATCACATTATACGCAACAATTAATTTAATGTTATTTGTTGATAAGGCACCTATAATTCCAAAAACCATAGAGAGTCCAGCTATCCAAATGAACATTTCATGTGTTAAATTAATTTCATGAATAAAGATTAACGTAAACACTCTAAGTATCGAGTAAATTCCAACTTTTGTTAGTAATGCACCAAATAGGGCAGAAATAACAGGATTAGGGACAATATACGATTTCGGCATCCAGTAATATAAAGGAAATAGAGCTGCTTTTGTACCAAAAACAAAGAACAAAAGAATTCCAATCGCAGTTAAGACTCCTTTTTGTTCAACTTCCTGCACCCGCTCAGCGATTTGTGCCATGTTTACAGTACCAACTACACCATATAAAAAAGCTACAACAGTAACAAATAAAATCGAGGAAAAAAGATTTATTAATACATATTTGATGGACTCCCTTAATTGAACTTTATCTCCACCAAGAACGATAAGTGCATAGGAAGCCATCAAAAGAACCTCGAAAAACACAAATAAGTTAAATAAATCTCCAGTTAAAAATGCTCCTGAAACTCCTGAGATTAAAAAGAAATAAAAAGCATAAAAATAGTGTTGTTCTTTTTTTAGTGAAAGAGAATATGGCGCATAGAAAGCACAGGCTGCTGCGACAATATTCGTGGTCAAAACAAGAACAATAGATAATGGATCAGCTACAAGAATAATCCCATATGGAGCGACCCAAGATCCGGTTTCAAGAATGATGGATCCACTATTGAAAACAATCCATGTCATATATGATACGATCGCCAGGTTTGCTATTATGAATATCTTTGTTAACCCTCGGGTAATCACAACTTTTTTATTTAAAAAAACTGCGATGATCCCCGCTATTAAAGGAATGATGATTGGCAAAATAACTAAATTACTCATTTTCGTTACCCCTTAATTGTTCCATATTATCTGTCTTATTTTCATTAGCGGTTCGGTATGCTAGTACAAGTATAAGACTAGTCACTCCGAAACTAATAACAATGGATGTTAATATTAATGCTTGTGGCAAAGGATCTGTATAATTGGTTATATTATCCTCTAACACTGGGGGTTGTCCACGTTTGAGTTTACCCATTGTTAAAATAAACAAGTGTGCTCCGTGTGACAGCAGTCCTGTACCAATAACGATTCTTAATAGTTGTTTTTGTAATAGGTTATAAACACCTGTAGCAATTAGAATCCCCGCTAAAATGGAGATAATGATTTCCATTTAATCTGCCTCCTCATTCTTTTTTAACTTTATGAGGCTATAGATAGCAAGAGCTGCGATACCTAAAACAGTTATCTCAAATAATGTATCCAGTCCTCGCATATCAACGAGAATAACGTTGACAACATTAGTCCCGCCTCCAATAGATAGAGCGGTTTCTAAAAAATAGTCGGAAATGGTATCAAACCAGTTACTGCTATGGGCCGATATAGCGATTAAGCTCATTAATGCTCCAAATCCAATTGCCACTGACGCATTAATGCTTTTTGTACGAATCGATTCTGTCCGTTTTCTAAGCTGTGGTAAATGATAAAAACATAACAAAAACAATGCTACTGTTACTGTTTCAATGACTAATTGTGTTAATGCTAAATCAGGTGCCCGATAAATAACAAACAGTATAGCTACACCATAGCCAACTACACCAAGTATTAAAATAGCAGCAAGTTTATTATTAGAAAAAATTGTTCCTAAAGCAGCTATTGTGATAATGAGAACAACGGATATTTCGAGTATCGTAATATCAGCAAGATTATCATAGTTGATTGTAACTCCATCGGTAACAAGTAAAAATACCAATGTAACGATGAACGTTGTACCAAGAATAATAGCCATATACGTACGAACAGAACCATTCATATAAGCGTTGGTAACTTTATTAGAATAAGTATCTATCGTTTGCAAAATAACATTATATACCTTATTAAAGCTCCAATTTCCAGGTAGAAGGCGGTAAACAGCATCCCATTTTGTTCTTGTAAGATATAAAATAACACCAATGCCAACTACTATAAGTGACATTAGTAGTGGTGTTGTAAAACCATGCCAAAACTGAATATTTTTGTATTCAAAAGCATGATTGACTGATTGGGCTGCATGTGCAAGAAATGAACCATTCACGAGATTGGGAAACAACCCAATAGTAATAACACCTAATACTAAAACGATTGGTGATAGCAGCATTCCAACCGGTGCTTCATGTGGTTTCTTAGGAAGTTTATCTAAATTCTTTTTTCCTGTAAATACACCAAAGAAAAAGTAAACTGAATAAACAAAGGTAAATATACTACCAAATACCGCTAGATATGGTACGATTTGCACAAGAAAATTTGTGACCCCATTCATACCTTCATTTAAGTTAAGTGTTGACTCAAAGAATAATTCTTTACTATAAAAACCATTTAAAAATGGCAGGGGAACGCCGGCCATGGAAAATGTTCCTAAAAGGGCGAGCGTTGCTGTGATAGGCATAAAGGAAATCAAACCACCAAGTTTACGAATGTCTCTTGTTCCTGTTTCGTGATCAATAATTCCAGCGACCATAAATAAGCTTCCTTTAAATGTAGCATGGTTTAAGATATGAAATACAGCAGCAAACACTGCTACTTTTGTTCCAAACCCTAACATGGCCATGATCATACCTAGTTGACTTATTGTAGAGAATGCCAGAATTGCTTTTAGATCTGTTTGCCTAACAGCCATATAAGATCCCCAGCACAGTGTAACAATCCCAAAACTACTTACCACAATAAAGAACCATTCATATCCGGAAAATACTGGTGAAAAACGTGCTACTAAAAATAACCCTGCTTTCACCATTGTTGCAGAATGGAGGTAAGCACTTACAGGAGTAGGTGCTTCCATGGCATCAGGTAACCAGATATGGAACGGGAATTGAGCAGACTTTGTAAATGCCCCTAACAAGATAAAACCTAATGCTAGCGGTAAATATGTACTGTCTAAAATAATATCTTTTTGTTCGATCATTCCTTGTATGCTGGTAGTTCCGGTTATAACTGTTAAGAGTATAAAACCTGCAAACATACTTAATCCGCCAAAAATCGTAATCAGCATCGATTTTAAAGCGCCATATCTAGAACGTTCATTAAAATGCCAATACCCAATTAACAAGAATGATGAGATAGACGTAAGCTCCCAGAACACATAAAGAACAAATACATTATCAGATAACACAACACCAAGCATTGCAGTCATAAACATAAGCAAGTAAACATAAAACTGTCCTAATCTTTCGCTAGTGTCTAAATAATATACGGAGTATAGAACTACAAGCGTTCCGATACCGCTTATTAATAACACAAATAATAAACTTAATCCGTCTAAGTAAAAATCAAAATTGATTCCCAAAGATGGAATCCAGTTATATGTATCTCTAATAGGTGAAAAACCTGTACCAACAAATCGAATAAAATAAAGGAAAATCATGAAAGGTATAACAAAAACAAAAAAGCCAGTATGTACTTTATGCTTTATTTTGCTGATTATAGGAACAAAACAAGCAAAAAGTAGTGGTATTAATACTGCGAAAATCATTTACTTGGTATCCTCCTTAAAATATAAAATTGCCTATTGAATGTTCGACACTTTACTATCTTATCAATAAATAGAATGAAGTTCCATTCTATTTTAAACGATATAATCGATTTATTGTTTGCAAGGAAAATGAAATTAGAGAGAAGGAAGTGAATAAGACAGGAAAATCAAACCGTGGAATTCCTGAATTTCAAGCTAGAAATTAGCAAATCCAAAAATTAGTTTAACATATTATAGAGCCAGGAAAAATAAAAAACTCCTATCATTGTTTTAATGACAAGAGCTATTTCCATTTGCATAGATTTTATGATTGATAATTTGCACACTTTATCTTATGCATCAGACATCGTCTTTGAATTTCTTCTTTAATCAGCAATATAAAATCTGGGCTTAAATTTAATTCATTTGCTTTATGATATGATTCCAGCAACAATTCATCTGACAAATGTTCCATAAATAGAGCCCCCTTTAAAGTTTGCTTTCGTCTCTATTGATGTACTACTAATTTAGCATGATTCATAACGTAGAACAAGACTCAAGTTATCTACAAACGCCTGTAGATAACTTGTTAATAAAGGAATAATTTGTTGTAAAAGTACTATTTTATAAGGCTGTATAATGTGGGTAAAGTTATCCACAATGCGAAATATGACATAATTTGTCGAACGTTTTTTTGTTAAAGTCCCTCGAAAAAGCACATTTTTCAACTAAATAAGCATATATACACAAAGTTTGATATTCACTTATCGTTAAAGATATTATAGGATTAATACTGTATTGTCATATAAAATAGTTTTATACTAATGAAATAGAGATTGTACAATGAGGTGTTGTAAATTGTTAAAGAATTTTTTACCGAATGAATACGTAAAAAGTGTGTTTGATATTAAACCTGAGGTTTTACATCAAAAAGGAATAAAAGGAATAATTACCGATTTAGATAATACGCTTGTAGCTTGGGATGTGAAAGACGCAACACCGGAAATCATCGAATGGTTTAAACGAATGGAAGAACATGATATTAAGATTACAATCATTTCAAATAATAAATTAGAACGTGTTAAAATATTTTCAGAACCATTAGGTACCCCGTATGTATATAGTGCGAGGAAACCTTTAACACGTGCTTTTAAATCGGTAGCCAAACAGATGCATTTGAAAAAGGAGGAAATTGTTGTAATTGGAGATCAGTTATTAACTGATGTTCTTGGTGGTAATCGTGCTGGATTTTATACAGTATTAGTTGTTCCTATTGTACAAACTGACGAAAAAATTACAAGGATAAACCGAATAATCGAAAGAAAAATCCTGCGTTATATGCAAAAACAGGGTAAGATAAGCTGGGAGGAATGAGGTTTGAATACAAAACTAAATTGTCAGGGCTGTGGCGTTCATCTCCAAACGGAAGACAAGGAAGGTATAGGATATGCCCCTAAATCCGCCTTAAAAAGAGAAGAAGTTTTATGTAAGAGATGTTTCCGTCTAAAACATTATAATGAAATTCAAGACGTTTCCCTAACGGATGATGATTTTTTGAACATGGTAAGTGCAATAAGAGATACGAATGCTTTAGTGGTACATCTTATTGATATATTTGACGTAGAAGGAACCTTGATAAAAAGCTTGCCAAGGATAATAGGCGATAATCCAATCATTCTTGTAGGAAATAAAGTTGATTTATTACCAAAATCTACCAACAAGAGAAAACTCGTTCAATGGCTACAATCTACTGCAAAGGATGCTGGGCTTCATGTTAAAGAAACATTTTTAATATCTTCTAAAAAAGGACAAGGAATCGATGAATTAACATTTCAAATGGAAAATCATCGGAAAAATGGGGATGTCTACATTGTTGGAACGACGAACGTTGGGAAATCTACATTTATTAATCGCCTAATTAAACAATCTACTGGAGAAAATAATGTTATTACAACATCCTATTTTCCTGGTACTACGCTTGGCTTTATTAGCATTCCATTAAATAATAAATCTTCATTAATTGATACACCGGGAATTGTTAACCGGCAGCAAATGGCTCATTATGTTTCAGAACATGATTTAAAAATCATAACGCCGGACAAAGAAATTAAACCAAGAACCTATCAGCTTAATAGTCAGCAGACACTTTTTTTGGGGGGCTTGGCTAGACTCGATTTTATAAAAGGTGAAAAACAGCCTTTTGTATGTTATTTCTCAAACCATTTAAAAATTCATCGTACGAAATTAGAAAATGCAGATCAACTCTACAAAAATCAAATTGGTGACCTTTTGTTTCCACCTGATTTAGAAACATTGGAAATTCTTCCACCTCTGACAGAAAGCACCTATCGTATTACTGAAAAAAAGAAAGATATTATTTTTCCTGGGCTTGGATGGGTAAGTATTCCAGAAGGGAATGTAACAGTAGCAGTTCATACCCCAAAGGGTCTAGCTGCATCCCTCAGAAAATCATTATTGTAAGGAGGATAAATGATGAGTTTTCAATTGGGACTAATTGGATATCCAATAAAACATTCATTATCACCATGGATTCACAAAAAGTTTTTACGAGCTTCCAATTTAGAAGGTGAATATTCAATTATAGAGATAGATCCCGGTCTGAACTTTGCAGATCAAATGGAGAAATTCAAGCAAAATAGGATAGATGGATTTAATGTTACCGTTCCGTATAAACAAAAGATTATTTCTTACTTAGACCATGTGGATGAAGAAGCACAAAATATTGGTGCCGTAAATACAGTTGTAAACCGTAACGGGAAATGGACTGGTTACAATACAGATAGTATTGGTTATGTTCGGTCATTAGAGGCAAAATATCCTGAAGCGTTCACGCAAAAATCAACTCGCATCTTACTTATTGGCGCTGGAGGAGCTGCCAGGGGGATTTATTACTCGCTTGTTTCCTCGGGATTTAAACAAATAGACATAGCAAATAGAACAACTGAAAGTGCAGAGAAAATAGCAAAACATTCATACGTGAACACGAATGTTTTGACATTGACTTCAGCTGAACGGCGACTTGGCAGGTACGATATCATCATTCAGACGACATCTGTAGGTATGAAGCCTAACGAAGATAGAAGCATTATCTCGCTGGAAAATTTAAAAGAGAGCAGTATCGTCAGCGATATTATTTATCAGCCAATAAAAACAAAAATACTTTCAGCCGCTGAATCTAAAGGAGCATCCATCCATTTCGGACATACCATGCTCTTATATCAGGCTCAGTATGCATTCGAAATATGGACGAATCAAAAAATGCCGGTCAATGATATGGATGACCAATTAAAAAATATTTTGGAAGGAAGATAATATGTTAACAGGAAAACAAAAACGATATCTCCGTGCAGAGGCAAATCAATTAAAGCCTATTTTTCAAGTTGGTAAAGCAGGTGTAAATGAAAACATGATTCAACAGATCCAGGAGGCCTTAGAAAAACGTGAATTAATAAAAGTAAGTATATTACAAAATTGCTTAGATGATAGAGGTACGGTAGCTAATCAATTGGTTGAACACACTGGAGCAGAACTAGTGCAGGTAATTGGAAACAGTATTGTACTTTATAAAGAATCACAAGAAAATAAGCAAATACAATTACCTTAAACTACTATAAGTAGATAAAAAAGGAGCATAACATGAAGCGCATTGGTATTTTAGGCGGAACTTTTGATCCACCTCATTTAGGACACTTGCTTATAGCGGAGGAAGCTCGTATTGCGCTCGAACTAGAAGAAGTTTGGTTTATTCCCACTTATGAACCTCCTCATAAGCATGAAGCATCTACAAAAGGAACAGACCGTGTTCAAATGGTCGAGCAAGCGATTTATAATAATAAGAACTTTAAAGTAAGTACAATTGAAATAGATCGTTTAGGAAAATCATATACGTTTGATACAATGAGTACATTAAAAGAAGAGGCTAATGAAGCGAAATTCTTTTTTATTATTGGTGCTGACATGGTTGAATACTTACCACATTGGCATAATATTGATCGCCTAGTCGACATGGTAACATTTGTTGGAGTGAAAAGATCAGGATTTCGCCTGAACTCTAAATATCCAATTATAAAAATAGATATTCCATTGATAGAAATATCCTCTACTTTTATTCGAGAGCGATTAAAAGCTAATAAAACTGTAAAGTATCTTATACCTGATTCAGTGTATACATACATAAAGGAGAAGCGATTGTATGAAGATTGATGATGCTATAGCACATGTAGAACCTCATCTGACGAAAGATCGATTTGAACATACGCTGCGTGTAGCAGAAACAGCAGTTGAGCTAGCGAAATTTTATCACGAAACCTATGAAAAGGCCGAACTCGCTGCCATTTTTCATGATTATGCAAAGTATCGGCCGAAGGAAGAATTAAAAAGATGGATCAAAATGAGTCATCTCCCAAAAGACTTATTAGATTATCATCATGAATTATGGCATGGACCTGTTGGGGCTTTACTCATTGAAAGGGAATACGGAATAACTGATCCCGCTATACAAAGCGCTATTCGATATCATACAACTGGTAAAGCAAATATGAACAAATTGGACATGATTCTTTTTTTAGCAGATTATATTGAACCAGGGAGAAGTTTTCCAGGACTTGATGAAGTTAGAGAAACAGCCTACAATAATTTAAATTATGCCTGCTGGCTAGTATCTCGGAATACAATCCAGTTTTTAATGAAAAAAAATGCGCTTATTTATCCAGATTCATTTCATGCCTATAATTTTTTCACAAAACAAATAAACGGAGGGAATAACTAAATGGATAATAAGGAAATTCTAGAAATCGCTGCTGAAGCATGTGATAATGTAAGAGCAGAGGAAATTGTCGCATTAAATATGAATCAGGTATCACTTGTTGCAGATTATTTTTTAATTTGTGAAGGCAATACAGAGCGACAAGTACAGGCCATTGCTCGATCAATTAAAGACTCCGTTGAAGAACGAGAGATAGCATCTATTAAAAGAATGGAAGGGTTCGAACAAGCACGCTGGGTTTTAGTTGATCTTGGTGATGTTGTTTGTCATATATTTCATAAGGATGAACGGTCTTATTATAATTTAGAGCGGTTATGGGGAGATGCATCACAAATACCTTTACAGATAGGTCAAGAAAGATAAATATGGTCTATCAAAAGATGGCTTACGTCTATGATCAGCTTATGATGGATGCACCTTATGATCAGTGGCTGCAATTTACAGAAGAAGTCTTTAGACAATCTGGGAAAAAGATTAAAAATGTAGCTGATTTAGGGTGTGGCACAGGTGAAATAACAGCTTTATTGGCTGATGAAGGCTACAATATGATTGGAATTGATTATTCATCAGACATGCTCGCATATGCAGAACAGAAAGCACATGATAAAAAACTCCCAATCCACTGGTTGCATCAAGATCTCCGGGAACTGAAGGGATTATCAAATCTAGATGCAGCTGTTAGCTATTGTGATGTGATAAATTATATAACAGAAGACAAGGATCTAGAAATTGTCTTTCAGCGAGTAGCAGATTCATTAAGTAATGGCGGCCTGTTTCTTTTTGATATCCATTCACTGCACCATGTTGAAATTAATTGCATCAATCAAACTTTTGCTGATGTTAATGATGATGTTTCATACATATGGTTTTGTACAGAAGGAGACACACCTGGAGAAATGCATCATGATTTAACATTTTTCACGTTTGATGGCAATTCTTACGAGCGGTTTGATGAATATCACCATCAAAAAACATATCAAATTGATTTTTACAAAAAACTATTAGTGAAAGCAGGATTTGAAAACTTAAAAATAGGCTATGATTTTTCGTTAAATCATCATGAAAATATCCAAGAGGCAGAGAGAATTTTCTTTATAGCGGAAAAAAGGTCGGGATAATACAAATTTCCCGATCCTTTTTTTTAAAAAAGGAAATAAACAAGCTACGTCGAATAAATATAAATATAGAAGCTGCTGCACGATCCCCTTGAAGCGTGCTTCTTACCTATCTCACCCACCCTTATGATATTTTCTTCAAAAGGATGTGTCCCTCATTGAATAGACCACTCAAAAAAGGATTATTTTTATTAATAATAATAGTTTCAATTGTTACATTCCTCATTCTGACAAATGATAGTGATATAGTGATATAAAGAAAGAGGATGAGGATTTTAACGCAGTAATTGCTAAAGACGCTACGGATCAAGATGATCAGGATGTTGTAATTGGCGATAAACAATCGAATTTAGCTATTGTTGATGTAAAAGGAGAAATAAAAAAGCCTGGTATATATGAAGTAGATGTAAATGCAAGAGTTAATGATGTGATTCAAATGGCGGGCGGATTTACAAAAAAAGCCGATGAATCCATTGTCAATTTGGCTCAAAAGGTTCAAGATGAGATGGTGATTCAAGTTCCCGCAAAAGGAGTCGATAGTGGTCACCTCGCTGACGCTAGTCAAAAAACTAAAGAGAGCAATAAAATAAAGATAAATGAAGCTACACAAGAAGAAATAGAAAGTTTATCCGGGATAGGACCAGCTAAGGCCCAAGCAATTATACAACATAGAGAGGAAAACGGATTCTTCCAAACAACAGAAGACTTGCTAGAAGTAAGCGGGATTGGAGAGAAAACCCTGGAAAATCTGCAGGATGAACTGCAAATCCCATAGTTTTTGACGAATTAGAATAAAGAGTTGTAAACTATATAGGTATAGGGGGAGTGAGGCATGGAACGAATTTCATGGGATCAGTATTTTATGGCTCAAAGTCATTTATTAGCACTAAGAAGCACATGCACAAGGCTGATGGTCGGTGCAACGATTGTCAGAGATAAGCGCATCATAGCAGGTGGTTATAATGGAAGTGTTTCTGGAAGTGTTCATTGTAACGATGAAGGTTGTTATGTGATTGATGGACACTGTGTAAGAACTGTACATGCGGAAGCAAATGCATTATTGCAATGTGCTAAATTTGGAGTTCCAACAGATAATGCAGATATTTATGTTACACATTATCCATGTCTGCAATGCTGTAAGCAACTAATTCAAAGTGGGATCAAAACGGTATACTATGCGGAAGATTACCGAAATCATCCATATGCAATTGAATTATTTCAGGAAGCAGGTGTGGAAACGAAAAAAGTAGAGCTGAATTATTTGGCAGTTGATACAAAATATAAAGAAAAATCAGCATATGTACAACATTTACTTGAAAAACTTGAATTAAATACAAATGAGCAGGAATTAAGCGTGTTAAAAAAACAGGCGAAACAGCTTTTCACACCATATAGTCAATCAAAATAGGACGAGATCCTTCGCTTAAAAAAGTGAAGGGCCTCTGCTAAGAACTTCATAAAATATTTGTAGAAGAACGATTAATGCAGGTGAGTAATGTATGAGAGGATACTGGCATTTTGCAGCATTTTCAGTAGTTGTAAGTATTTTAACAATATATTTTAAAACTAATTGGTTTATTGTTGGATTTTTTTTATGGTTATTGTATTTGTATTATTATCGAAAATTAGGATCAATCCCAATAATTATGTCCATTATTTCCTTTCTCTTTTATTGGGTATATATACCCAATATTGATGTGGATATGCCCCGAAATGATATGATCTCCAAAGAGACCTCCCATAGTGGTAAAATTACCAGTCCCATATCGTTAACTTCTAATAAAGTTGAATTTCTATTTCAAGAAAGACAAACCCAAAACAAAGTCTCCGTCATTTTCTTTCCGGATGAAAAAAGTTCTTCTAAAAGCTTTTTAAAGCATACCTCGATAAAACATGGTGCAAAATGTATCGTTCACGGTGAATTAGAGCTTCCAGAACAAACCACTAATCCTGGTCAATTTGATTTTCATACTTATTTACTAAAACAAGGAATCACTCATCAAATTATTCTTCAATCTTTCGATGATATTGAATGCCATGGAGGGTCAAGACTTAACCAAATTTTTACTCTGAGAGACAATTTATTAAATTATGTAAATGATAAGTATAGTAAAAAAACGAGCAGTTGGCTAAACGCTCTCGTATTAGGAGACGATTCGTTTATAAGTGAGCAGACTGTAGATTTATTTCAAAGGTGGAATCTCTCACATATACTTGCTATTTCCGGTCTGCACGTTGGATTAGTAGTAGCTCTCTTGTATTTTTTGCTTATCAAGTTAAATATACTGACAAAGGAAAAAGCTAAATTAATCATGATTTTTTTCTTACCTCTTTATGCATTACTTGCTGGGGGAGAACCATCCGTTTGGCGTGCCAGTTTATCCATCATGATTTTTATTATTCTAAACAAAGCTAAATTAAAATTTAATTATACTGACGTTTTAAGCATTGTCTTTCTTTTATTTATTCTTTTTGATAAATATATCGTTTATCATGTAGGCTTTCAATTATCTTTTATCGTTACATTTGGATTGATTTTATCAAAAAACTGGATTGCACAATCTAATTCATCCATATTTCAATTATTACAGATAAGTTTTGTATCCCAGATGATGATTTTACCGCTGCAACTTTCTTATTTTTCCACTTTTCAACCACTATCAATTTTATTAAATGTCATCGTAGTTCCTTATTTTTCAATATTTGTTATTCCTTTAATGTTTATTTTTTTGTTTCTCTCACCGTTTCCAGTATCAATCGTTAAATTTTTAGACTATTTTTTTGTTCACATCCATTCGATATTTATACATTTGGTCACACTTATTGATAAGCATGCAGATTATCCATGGATTATTGGCAATATGCCAATCGTAGCTACAGTCTTATATTATGTTTTATTTTTTATGCTTATGAAGTATCTTCAAAGTGCTAATCATCCTAAAGCTTTTACCTATGGATGCAGTATAAGCTTATTGATTGTATGTTTGGCTTTTCGTCCATATTTATCTCCAATTGGAACTGTAACAATGCTAGATATCGGACAAGGTGATGCATTTGTTATCGAATTGCCCTATCGAAAAGGAGTAATTTTTGTTGATGCAGGAGCGAATTTTACCTTTAACGATTTTGGGTCATCTGACAAAGTATATAAACAAATAATTAAACCATACTTATATTCCAGAGGAATTAATTATATTGATGCTATTTTTTTGAGCCATGAAGATATTGATCATATGGGAAGTGTTGAATATATACTTAGAGATATGAAAGTAAAGGAAGTCATTATTAGTGATTACTATGAGCTCGATCGTCAAACAGTAAAATTATGGAAGGAGTACGGGACACATATTAGGAGATTGAACGATAAAATTGATATAAATGGGCAAGTTTTTCAAACGATTGGTCCAACGAAAGATATGAAATCTCCAAATGAGAATTCTTTAATTTTATATACAAAGTTTGGTGGTATGAGTTGGCTTTTTACTGGGGATAGCGGAAAAGATTCAGAAAACGAAATAATAGATCGATACCAAAATCTAGCCATTGATGTTTTAAAAGTCGGCCATCACGGAAGCAGAACCTCAACAAGTAAAATATTTGTCAATCAATTAGATCCAAGCTATGCACTTATATCAGTTGGAAAAAAAAACACCTATGGACATCCAAGTGCAGATGTATTGGAAATACTTGAAAAAGAAAAGGTACAACTATTTCGAACTGATTTAGATGGTGCAGTTCAATTTCGATATAAAAATACGGAAGGAACATTTTATAAGTTTTTACCATAAGATGGGAGTGCAGGGGCTGACGGTTAATACAAAAACAATAAACAAAGAGACTGTCTCATGATCAGTCTCTTTGTTATAGAAGATATTTTTGTAAGTTAAGCCACCACATTGATAATAGCACCAATAGCAAAAAGTACAACAAAGAATACAAATGAAGTAACAAACCCGATAATGGAATCGCTGACGTCATTATTTTTCGATTGGACATCGTTTTCAAATTCGTTCATATCTATCCCTCCTATACCATTTCAAGTATAAAATAAAACGGAAATAAAATCTACTTTTGGTCTTAAATTTCTTCAAGAACTACGTCCTTATGCATCGTTATTTTTAGAAAGAGTTAACAGCTATACTTTTATTAAAAATGGTCAATCTATAACTAATAATCAAATACCGTTTAAGATTTAGTATCCCGGGGCTGAATTTTAAGCGTTTATATAGATTATAGAGGGAAATGAATGAGGTGCGCGTTTCCCTCTAAATTATTACTTGCTATTCTCATCTTTCCGTTTTACCATTGTTATAGCTAAACAATGGAGTGAATATCATGTCGTATTTAGAGGTCTTTAAACAGGTTAAAAATAAAGAAATAAGTCCGATTTTTCTATTATATGGATCTGAGACTTATTTCATACAAAACCTAAAAAAACATATCAGTAACACAGTAATAGGGCACAAAGAGAATGAAAATTTATCTACATACGATTTAGAGGAGGTACCCATTCAGGAAGTAATCTCAGACGTTGAGACGTATCCCTTCTTCGGCGATCGGAAGCTAATCATCGCATCAAATCCCGTTTTTTTAAAAGCAAAACCAGATAAATTACCCTTTGAGCATGATTTAGATGCTTTACAGCAATACGTAAATAATCCTGTTGACTACTCGGTTCTTATATTAACTGCTCCATACGAGAAGATTGATGAAAGGAAAAAAATAAGTAAATTCTTAAGGAAAAAAGCAGCAGTTGTTGAATGTAATCCACTCAAAGATCATGAATTAAATAAGTGGATAACAAACATTGCAAACAGTTTAAAAATCACCATTAATCACGATGTTTATGAAATTTTTGATGCGGAACTGGCCTCTGACCTTAATCTGATGCAAAACGAACTAAACAAACTGGCAATGTATGTTGGGGAAGGAGGAACAGTTACTAAAGAAATAGCCGAGGACTTAATCGCACCTACAGCGAATAGCACCTCTCTCAGACTGGTTGATGCGGTTATTGAACGTAATTTACATAAAGCAATTACCATTTTTAAAGATCTTGAAAAAATGAAAGAAGAGCCAATTGCTCTTATTGCTTTGCTGGCTTTTCAATTTCGCATGATCTTTCGAGTAAAACTTTTAAAACAAAAAGGATATAGTCAATTTCAAATGCAAAAACAGATAGGGGCCCATCCTTATGTTATCAAAATTGCACTCAGTCGGGAAAAACAATTCTCAAAACAAAAGCTCGAGCATATCATGGACCAATTGGCAGATGCAGATTCCGCGATGAAGCGTGGGCAAATGGAAAAAGATTTAGTTTTTGAATTACTATTGTATGAATTAGTTAAATAAATATAAAGAAAAAACGATCCTACCTAGGGATCGTTTTTTAGTGCCCCCAGCATGCGCGAACTCTAACGCCATGTAGTGGTAAGCACATAATTAAAAGCAAGGGTATCTACAGTGATGTAGAATCTGATGGAAGCTCAAGACAAACCTCCGGTCTGACGAACAGAAATCATATAAGAGGCAGTCGCTCCTCCTAATCGTTTATTTTAAGCACCCAGTTGATTGATTTTTTGCTTTAGACGTGATTTTTGACGATTTCCATTGTTAGGGTGGACTACACCTTTTTGTATCGCCTTGTCAATTTGTTTGATTGTATTTTCTAATGCTGCTTTTGCATTTTCAGCATCATTTTCTTCAATTAAGTTTTCAACATGTTTGATCTGTGTACGCATTGCTGATTTGAACACCCGATTATTTTCACGTTTCGTTTCGTTTGTTTTAACACGTTTAATAGCTGATTTAATATTAGCCATCGTTTCACCTCCTCAAAGTTCACCATATAGGATACTTTATCAAAGGATTCGATTCTTTTCAATTTTAATTCACCCGCCAACGCCACTGAAAAACTGTTTTTCATCTACATATATTTTTCTGCTATCTTATACATAAATTTCCATTAATTTGTGAACGCTATTATAAAGTGTAGTAATACGCATGAAAGGAAGAATGAGGAATGAAAAAACGTGAACATATGCACAAACAAGTACGAACGGATTTAGCTGTTGAAGCTAAGAATATGTATGTTGAAAATGAGCACACAGATAACAAGCAGATACAAGGTGTTACTGTAAAAGAGCAAGTAAAAGAGAATATTAACATTTCTTATGTAGAGATAAATGAAAAAGGAGCCAAATTGCTCGAAAAAAAACCTGGTTCCTACGTAACCATTTATGCGGATGGTGTAAAAAAACAAGATACGAAGCTACAGGAGAAGGCAGCTAAAGTGTTAGCTGGAGAGTTAGAACAGTTGTTAAAAAAGAATAATATAAGTTCAGGTAGTACTGGATTAATCGTCGGACTTGGCAACTGGAATGTGACACCTGACGCACTTGGGCCAATGACAATAGAAAAAATTCTCGTAACAAGCCATTTATTTAAATTGGAACATGAAACAGTTGCGGAGGGTTATCGTTCCGTTTCTGCAGTGACTCCGGGGGTAATGGGTGTTACCGGAATTGAAACAAGTGATATTATCTTTGGGATCGTAGAGAAGGTAAAACCGGATTTTGTTATTGCTGTTGATGCTCTTGCTTCAAGGTCAATAGAACGTATAAATGAAACAATACAATTATCTGATTCTGGGATACACCCAGGTTCAGGTGTGGGTAATAAACGCAAAGAACTAAGTCAGGATACACTAGGTATTCCAGTCATTGCAATTGGCGTACCAACAGTTGTAGATGCAGTCACGATTACTAGTGATACAATCGATTTCTTGTTAAAGCATTTTGGCAGAGAATGGAATGAAAGAGACCAGCCATCAAAGGCTTTAGCACCCGCTTCCTTATCCTTTGGTCACAAAAAGCTAAAAGAAGAGGACCTTCCCGATGAAGAACAACGAAAAGCCTTTCTTGGGATCGTAGGAGGCTTATCCGAAGAGGAAAAAAGATCATTGATTACTGAAGTATTAAGTCCCATTGGTTATAATATGATGGTTACTCCAAAAGAAGTGGATGGTTTTATGGTCGACATGGCTAATGTGGTTGCTAATGGTATTAATGCTGCATTACATGAAAAGGTGGATGTTGATAATTTCGCATCTTATACTAGATAATTAACGTAATCTTCTATTAAAAAAGAAAGATTTTGTTCTACCATCTAAAGTTTAGACATAGATTTTACTATAGAATCAAACTAGCTTTAGAAAGGGTGGAACGATGTCTGTAAAATATAATAAAAAATATAGAATGACGCGGTTTAATCCTTTTTATAAAAAAGGCGGATTGTATCTGATAAGCATCATCGTTTTATTTATTTCAATTGGTATATTAACAACAATTAAACCAGCTTATCGTTTTTCATCCGACACCATTACTAGATGGACAAGTGATATAGATAGTTCCACGTTTCTGTATTTGATGGGGACAGAGAATAGAATTTTTAAGGAAGCTTTTCCAAAAGATAAAAAACTTCCAAAGTTATCTACTACTTTATTTCAAATAGCTACGAACATAAAGCCTTCTGATCCCAGCAGTTTGCTAGGGCAGGAGTTACCAGGTTTCTCATCTTTCGGAAGTAAGGTTATTGTTGCTGGTGAAGGAACAGATTACACAAATCTGGCTATGGAATCCTCTCCACCTTTAGAAGATGTATTAGAAGATAGAGAAGCTGTATTGGATGAACCATCTGAAGAAGAGTCTGATAGAGAAGATGAAAATAAAGAAGCAAACCAAAGCACAGGAGAAAAAGACACTGTTTTTATATACAATACGCATACACGGGAATCTTTTTTACCACACTTGCCAAATGTAACGGATCCGAATCAAGCGCATCATGATGAGGTGAATATTACAAAGGTTAGTGATAGGATTGCCAAAAAGTTAAAGTCGAACGGGATTGGAACGAATGTAAATAATACAGATGTAATGAATATTTTAAAAGAAAAAGAATGGGAATACGGACAGTCCTATGATGCTTCAAGAAGTATAGTAGAAGAAGCTGTAGCTTCAAACAAGCATCTTCAATATGTATTTGATATACACCGAGACAGCTTGCCACGAGATAAGACAACAAAGAAAATCAATGGTGAATCTTATGCACAGATTTTATTTGTTGTTGGAGCTGACTATGACGATTATGAGAAAAACCTAGCGGTAGCTACTGAGTTGAATTCACTTATAGAAGCAAAGTACCCCGGTCTGAGTAAAGGAGTAATTACAAAAGAAGGTGCTGGTACAAACGGCATCTTTAACCAGGATTTGTCTGAAAATGCTCTGTTAATTGAATTTGGTGGTTATGAAAATACTTTTGAAGAATTATACCGTACAGCAGATGTTGTTGCAGAAGTGTTTAGTGACTATTATTGGGACGCTGAAAAAGTAGACGCAGACTAAACGGAGGTATAGCTTATGGTACGTTCATTTATCGTTTTTCTAATGTTAATCGTTGTTTTCTTAGCGGGTATGTTGTTTGGAATAGACCGGGGACAAATCGCTTCAAAACCTGTGGAGACGGATACAGAGAGAATAGTGAATCATGAAGAAGAGAAGATGGATGAAGGTGAAATTATAGAAAAAGAGCGAATTCTACAGATCGAAGAGGCGGATGAAACAACTACGGCTGACGTAGAGCCAGATAACCATTTGACTCAAAAAACGGCATCTGTTTTAGAAGCAGGGGTCAAAGGATTTTATGAAATAATCGTACAAATATTATACCAGATATCACAGTTGTTTATTTAGCAAATAATCCTTTTCCCGCCATAGATCATTTGGGAGAAGGATTACTTTATATATGTTCTAAATCTTGAAACTAAATAGTTCAATTGCTATAATCAACCTAGTTGTTAGTAGCTTTTTATGTTGATAAATAGACTGCAAAAACTAATTTCAAACATACAAAGGGACCATTTGTTATAGGTACCTTAGCTTAGTCTTTATCCTTATTAGATATATAGGAGTGAACGACACGAATGGAAAACAAACAAAAACATGTACGTAATTTTTCGATCATAGCCCATATTGACCATGGGAAATCCACTTTAGCTGATCGAATTTTAGAGAATACGAAAGCGTTATCGAAGCGAGAGATGAAAGATCAATTCCTTGATGGAATGGATTTAGAAAGAGAGCGGGGTATTACTATTAAATTAAATGCCGTTCAACTTCATTACCAAAGTAAGAACGGTGAAGAATATATATTCCATCTGATCGATACACCTGGACATGTAGATTTTACATATGAGGTCTCACGAAGTCTTGCTGCCTGTGAAGGTGCAATTTTAGTTGTTGATGCAGCCCAAGGCATTGAAGCACAAACCTTGGCGAATGTGTATCTTGCGCTAGATAACGAACTAGAAATTATTCCTGTTATTAATAAAATTGATCTTCCAAACGCAGATGTTGATGCTGTAACAAAAGAGTTAGAAGATGTAATCGGTGTTGACAAAAGTGATATTTTGCTAGCTTCAGCAAAAGCTAATATAGGCATCGAAGACATCTTGGAACGCATTGTAGAGGCAGTCCCTCCACCGGTTGGGGAAATAGAACAACCATTAAAAGCGCTTATTTTCGATTCGCTATATGATCCTTACCGCGGAGTGATTGCCTACATATGTATTAAAGAAGGATCTGTAAAAGTTGGCGACAAAATCATGTTAAT
Source organism: Virgibacillus alimentarius (assembly GCF_017874635.1). Classification (NCBI taxonomy): domain Bacteria; kingdom Bacillati; phylum Bacillota; class Bacilli; order Caryophanales; family Bacillaceae; genus Virgibacillus; species Virgibacillus alimentarius. The sequence continues at coordinate 73,018 of NZ_JAGIKX010000002.1, read as the reverse complement.
GGCCAACGGGAAGGAATTCGAAGTAAATGAACTAGGTGTTTTTACACCAACGCCCGAAAAGAAAGATGAATTAGTTGTAGGCGATGTAGGATATTTAACAGCATCAATTAAAACAGTCGGTGATACTCAAGTCGGTGATACGATCACATTAGCTGACAATCCAGCGGAAATGCCTTTGCCAGGATACCGACCATTAAATCCAATGGTATTCTGCGGTTTATTTCCAATTGATTCAAATAATTACAATGACTTAAGGGAAGCTCTTGAACGATTAGAATTAAACGACTCAGCTTTGCAATATGAACCAGAAACATCCCAAGCTCTCGGTTTTGGATTTCGTTGTGGGTTTTTAGGTCTTTTACATATGGAGATTGTTCAAGAAAGAATTGAACGGGAATTTAACATTGAGCTGATCACTACTGCCCCTAGTGTAGTTTACGAAGTAGAGAAGGCTGAAGACGAATTAATAGAGGTGGATAATCCATCATTTATGCCAGACCCACAACAGATAAAAGAAATCCGGGAACCATTTGTAGAAGCCACCATTATGGTTCCAAAAGATTATGTGGGAGCTGTTATGGAGCTATCACAAAAAAAACGAGGGCAGTTTGTTGATATGAAATACTTGGATGATATCCGTGTCAACATTATTTATAAGATTCCACTTTCTGAAATCGTTTATGACTTTTTTGATCAACTAAAATCACAAACGAAAGGATATGCTTCTTTCGATTATGAACTGATTGGTTATCAGCCGTCTGACCTGGTTAAAATGGATATCTTACTTAACTCTGAAAAGATTGATGCATTGTCCTTCATTGTTCATCGTGATTTCGCACATGAGCGTGGTAAGCACATTGTTGAAAAATTAAAAGATCTAATTCCAAGACAGCAATTTGAGGTTCCCGTACAGGCAGCTATAGGAAACAAAATCGCTGCTCGATCTAACATTAAGGCAGTACGAAAAGATGTAACCGCAAAACTATATGGTGGGGATGTTACACGTAAACGCAAACTATTAGAAAAACAAAAAGAGGGTAAAAAACGGATGAAAACCGTCGGTTCAGTTGAAGTTCCTCAAGAAGCCTTTATGGCTGTGCTAAAAATGGATGATGATTAAAGCTGCAAATATCGAAGCCTTGCTACAAACATTTGAAGCAAGGTTTCTTTTCTATATAAACGGCATATTTTTCATAGTGTTTATACAGGTTATCGTATACTAAAAACGGATAAATCATGTCCGTTGACAAAAAAAACATCATTTGATAATTTATTATTAGCACTCAGTACAAAAGAGTGCTAACAGAGGTGATTATATGTTAACAGAAAGGCAGTTATTGATTCTACAGGTTATTATTGATGATTTTATCGCATCTGCACAACCTGTCGGTTCACGTGCGATTTCTAAAAAAACTAACATAAATTATAGTGCAGCCACGATTAGAAATGAAATGGCGGATTTGGAAGATATGGGATTCTTGGAAAAGACGCACTTGTCTTCAGGCAGAGTTCCTTCCGAAAAAGGATATCGTTATTATGTAGATCATTTAATAACTCCAACTGTTAAACACAAAGACGTGAGCTTGATTAAACATATTTTTAAGGAAGACTTTTTAGAATTTGAACAAATCGTTCAGATGTCGGCTGAAGTGTTGTCAGATTTAACAAACTACACGTCCATTATTTTAGGACCTGAAATTTATGAAACCAGATTAAAAAAAATTCAAATCTTTACATTATCACCACATGTAGCCGTAGCTATTTTAATAACAAACACAGGTCATGTAGAGCATCGATCATTTTCCCTTCCGGCTGCGATCCATGCAACAGATATGGAGAAAATGGTTAACATACTTAATGAACGGCTATATGACGTACCAATTGTTCATTTGCCTGAAATGATAAACACCGAAATAGTTTTCTTAATGCAACAGTATTTAGATGACTTTGAAACCTCTTATGACTATTTAAAAGCTGTGTTCTTCTATGAACAGCCAGTCAAACTATATATAGGCGGAAAATCTAATATTTTAATGCAGCCTGAGTTTAACGATGTTGATAAAATTCGTTCTTTTTATACAATGATGGAAAAAGAAGAGGAGATAGCGAATCTATTAAAAAATGCGACAGATGGTTTGAAAGTTACTATTGGGAATGAAAACAAAATAGATGCAATTAAAGATTTTAGTCTAATTACTGCATCCTATCAAATAGGTGATGATCAATTGGGAACAATAGGATTACTTGGACCAACAAGAATGGAATATCAAAAAGTAATTACATTGTTAAATGTTCTATCGAATGAAATGACTGAAGCTCTATATTTGTGGTTTAGACAAAACAAATGAAGATTTTAGTTTATTTCAATTACAATTCGTGATATAGTCTAACGTGGTTATTTTGTATATTGGAGGTGTTTAATGATGAATGAAAAAGCAAATGAAGCAATAACTGATAAAGACGAAGATTTAAATATAGATGCTGCCGAAAAAGAAGAAACTGAAGTAGTTGATTCAGGGGAAAAGGAAAATGTAGAATCAGCAGAAGATTTAAAAAAAGAAATCGCTCGTTTGCAAAAGGAAAACGAAGATATTTATGGTCAGATGCTTCGTGTGCAAGCCGAATTTGATAATTTTAAGAAACGCTCCCAAAAAGAAAAGGAAGCAAGCCTTAAATATAAATCTCAGGATATAGTAAATGAATTATTGCCCGCAATTGATAACTTTGAAAGAGCCTTACAAGTGGAGGTTACTGATGCTACAGCAAGTTTAATTGAAGGTATAACAATGGTTTATAATCAACTGAAAGAAGCCTTGAAATCGCAAGGAGTAGAAGAAATAGAAGCTGTTGGAAAAGAATTTGATCCTAATTTACATCATGGTGTCATGCAAGTAGAAGAGGAAGAATTTGAATCTAATATTATTGTTGAAGAATTGCAAAAAGGCTATATCCTTAAAGATCGCGTTATTCGACCTGCTATGGTTAAAGTAAATAAATAAACATCTTGTTGAAGTAATGAAGGAGGAAATGATTATGAGCAAAATAATCGGTATTGACTTAGGAACAACAAATTCATGTGTGTCCGTAATGGAAGGTGGGGAAGCTGTTGTAATTCCCAACCCAGAAGGAAACCGCACAACTCCATCTGTTGTTGCTTTTAAAAATGGAGAAAGGCAAGTTGGAGAAGTAGCTAAACGTCAAGCTATCACTAATCCAAATACAGTTCAGTCTGTTAAGCGTCATATGGGAACAGATTATAAAATAAAAATTGAAGATAAAGAGTATACACCGCAAGAAATATCAGCTATTATACTTCAGCACCTTAAATCATATGCAGAAGAATATATTGGAGAAAGTGTTGAAAAAGCAGTAATAACTGTTCCGGCATATTTTAATGATGCAGAGCGCCAAGCTACTAAAGACGCAGGTACAATTGCCGGGCTTGAAGTAGAACGTATCATTAATGAACCTACTGCCGCTGCATTAGCATATGGAATTGACAAAGATGATCAGGATCAAACTATTCTAGTATATGACTTAGGTGGAGGTACTTTTGACGTCTCTATTCTAGATATTGGTGATGGAACATTTGAAGTTGTTTCAACAGCAGGTGACAACCGCTTAGGTGGGGATGATTTTGACCAAGTAATCATTGATTATATGGTTCAAGAGTTCAAAAAAGAAAATGGTATAGACCTTTCCCAAGATAAAATGGCTACACAACGACTGAAAGATGCTGCTGAAAAAGCGAAAAAGGAATTGTCCGGTGTGTCACAAACCCAAATTTCATTGCCATTTATCACTGCTGGAGAAGCTGGACCGCTACATTTGGAAATGAGTTTAACACGTGCAAAATTTGAAGAATTATCTTCTGATTTGGTAGAGCGTACAATGACACCTGTTCGTAAATCATTATCTGACGCAGATTTAGCTGCTAATGAAATTGACAAAGTTATTTTAGTAGGTGGTTCTACTCGTATACCTGCAGTACAAGATGCTATTAAACGTGAAATAAATCAAGATCCATCTAAAGGAGTTAACCCAGATGAAGTTGTCGCTTTAGGTGCTGCAATACAAGGCGGAGTGCTTCAAGGTGATGTAAAAGATGTCGTTTTACTAGATGTTACGCCACTTTCATTAGGTATTGAAACAATGGGCGGTGTTACTACGAAATTAATTGAACGTAACACAACGATCCCAACAAGTGAATCTCAAGTATTTTCAACTGCTGCTGATAACCAGACTGCGGTTGATATCCATGTGCTTCAGGGCGAACGTGAAATGGCTGCCGATAATAAAACCTTAGGTCGCTTTCAATTAACGGATATTCCACCAGCACCAAGAGGTGTGCCACAAATCGAGGTTACTTTCGATATTGATGCAAACGGTATTGTAAGTGTAAGAGCTAAGGATATGGGCACCAATAAAGAACAATCCATAACAATTAAGTCATCTTCTGGTCTATCAGATGAAGAAGTAGACCAAATGGTAAAAGATGCGGAGGAAAACGCTGAAGCAGATAAAAAACGCCGTGAAGAAATCGATCTTCGCAATGAGGCGGATCAGCTAATCTTTACAACTGATAAAACAATTAAAGACCTTGGAGATAAAGTTTCAGATGAAGAGAAACAAAAAGCTGAAGACGCTAAAGAGGCTTTAAAATCTGCTCTGGAATCTGATGATATGGATCAAATCAAAGAGAAAAAAGAAGCCTTACAAGAGCAGGTACAACAGTTGTCAGTGAAACTATATGAACAAATGGCACAAGATACTCAAGCAAATCAAGGTGAAGGAAACCAAGAGAATAACGACGATGTAGTTGATGCAGATTATAAAGAAGTCAACGATGATGAAAATAAGTAACAATTAAACATTGTTTAAGATAATGAAGTCAAAGTCAGGATTTCCTTGGCTTTGACTTTTTTACAGCCTAGAATATTTTAAAGTTCATTTGCTATCAAAGGTTTAAAAATGATAAGATAACATTTATGTAATAGTGTGTCGGGGAGAGTGATTTACAAGTGAGTAAGCGTGATTATTATGATATCCTTGGAGTTGGCAAAGATGCTTCAAAGGATGAAATTAAAAAAGCTTATCGAAAGCTAGCTAGAAAATACCATCCTGATGTGAATAAAGAAGAGGATGCTGCAGATAAATTTAAGGAAGCAAAAGAAGCCTATGAAGTATTAAAAGATGATCAAAAACGATCTCAATATGACCAGTTTGGTCATGCGGGTGCTCAAGGACAAGGTTTTGGCGGTTTTGGCGGTGCACAGGATTTTGGCGGCTTTGGTGATATATTCGATATGTTCTTTGGTGGTGGTCGTAGACGTGACCCAAACGCACCACAACAAGGAGCCGATTTACAGTACACAATGGTGCTTGATTTTGAAGAAGCCATTTTTGGAAAAGAAGTAGATATTACTCTTCCAAAAGAAGAAAATTGTGAAAGCTGTAATGGTTCAGGAGCAAAACCTGGTTCGAAAGTGAAAACTTGTACGCATTGTAATGGTTCAGGACAGTTAAACGTAGAACAAAATACGCCGTTTGGAAAGGTTGTAAATCGTCGCGTCTGTCACCACTGTAATGGATCAGGTAAAATTATTCCGGAAAAATGTAAAAAATGCAGTGGTACAGGAAAAGTGAAGAAAAACAAAAAAATTCATATTTCTATCCCTGCAGGAATCGATGAAGGGCAGCAAATTCGTGTTACTGGAAAAGGGGAGCCCGGAAAAAATGGCGGCCCTGCCGGAGATTTATTTGTAGTAGTTCAAGTAAGAGCCCATGAATTTTTTGAGCGTGATGGGGACCATATTCATTGTGAACTACCTTTGACATTCACCCAAGTGGCGTTAGGCGATGAAGTAGAAGTTCCAACTGTACACGGTAAAGTAATGCTGAAAATCCCTGCTGGAACGCAAACAGGTAAAGTGTTCCGTCTAAAAGGAAAAGGAGCTCCAAATGTTCGAGGATATGGGCACGGGGATCAACATATTCAAGTGAAGGTAATCACACCAACCAAATTAAATAAACGACAAAAAGAGCTTTTAAAAGAGTTTAATGCAATTGGCGGTAATCAATCAACGGACGATCATAGCAGCTCTCTTTTCAAGCGATTTAAAGAGGCATTTAAAGGGGAGTAATCAAAGTGTTTCCAAGCTCCCCCTACTATCATTAATTCATATAGAAGAGAGTGGTTCCTATTGAAATGGTCGGAAATGTGTATTCATACAACCAATGAAGCTGTCGAACCAATTTCAAATATACTGCATAACAATGGAGCAAACGGGATTGTAATAGAGGATCCATTGGATTTAGTCAAAGAACGAGACACTTTTTTTGGCGAAGTTTATGAGCTAAATCCTGCTGAGTACCCTGAAGATGGAATTTTCATAAAAGCTTATTTACCTATAGACGAGTTTCTAAATAAAATAATTGGAGTAATAAAGGATTCTATTAATGAGCTACCTTCCTACAATATAGATATTGGACAAAACAATATTACTTTTAGTGAAGTTTCTGAGATAGATTGGGCAACAGCTTGGAAAAGATATTATAAACCTGTAAAAATCTCAGAGAAGGTTACAATAGCCCCGACGTGGGAAAAATATGAACCTAAATCAGAAGATGAACTTATTATTGAGCTTGACCCTGGCATGGCATTTGGTACAGGTACACATCCGACAACGATGTTAAGCATTCAGGCATTGGAACAATATATAAACAAAAAGGACACAATTATAGATGTCGGTTGTGGTTCTGGTGTATTAAGTATAGCCTCTGTCTTACTCGGTGCAAGTAAAGTTTATGCTTATGATTTAGATGACGTTGCGGTGAAAAGCACGCAAATTAATATGAAGATTAATAAACTAGAAGATAAAATAATAGCCAAGCAAAATGATTTGCTTCATAATGTAACAGTTCAGGCGGATATAATCGTTTCCAATATATTAGCTGAGATCATTGTACGATTTGTTGAGGATGCCTGGAATAACTTAAAGCAAGGTGGTTTATTTGTTACTTCAGGAATAATTCAAACGAAAGAGCAGGATGTTCAATTAGAAATGGAAAAACATGGGTTTAGCATTTTAGAAACATTTCATATGGGTGAATGGGTATGTATGATAGCCAGAAAAAATGAATAAAATTAGAGGTGCATGTCTTGCAACGTTATTTTGTTCCTAGAGATAATTGGGAGAATGATCAGGTTTATATACATGGAGATGATGCTCACCATATATCGAAAGTCATGCGATTTAAGATAAACGACAAAGTGATCTGTAATCATCCTAATGGACAAGCTGCGATTTGTACGATTACATCGTTTGATACAAACCTTATTAAATTAGCGGTGATAGAATGGTTAAACGAACAAGTAGAACTTCCTTTTCAAATTACAATAGCTCAAGGGTTACCAAAAGGAGATAAACTTGACTTTATCCTTCAAAAAGGTACAGAGCTTGGTGCACACTCCTTTATTCCATTCCAAGCTCAACGTTCCATTGTTAAGTGGGATAAAAAAAAGACTGAGAAAAAATTAAATCGTTTTGATAAAATAGTTAAAGAAGCAAGTGAACAGAGTCATCGGAATAAAATACCGATCATTCAAGATATAATGGCAATTTCTGATCTCGTTCATGAAAGTAGAAATTACGATGTAAAGTTATTTGCCTATGAAGAAGAAGCAAAAGTGGATCATGAACATTCATTCGGAACGCTAGTGTCGAACTTAAAAGAAGGGCAGCGTGTTTTAGTTTGTATTGGACCCGAAGGAGGGTTCTCAACAAACGAAGTTGATCTGCTGAAAAAGAATAACTTTACGGCAGTCCGGCTTGGTCCTCGTATATTGCGGACAGAAACTGCAGCTCTATATGTATTAGCAAGCATATCTTATCATTTTGAAGAATTGAGGTGTTAATGGTGCCAACAGTAGCGTTTCATACATTAGGCTGTAAGGTAAATCATTACGAAACTGAGGGTATATGGCAAATGTTTATGAATCAAGGCTATGAACGTGTTGATTTTAATCGGCAAGCAGATGTCTATGTCATCAATACATGTACCGTTACAAATACAGGAGATAAAAAGAGCAGGCAAACGATTCGTAAAGCTGTTCGACAAAATCCGGAAAGTGTAGTTTGTGTTACTGGCTGCTATGCGCAAACATCACCAGGTGAAATCATGGAAATCCCCGGTGTAGATGTTATTGTTGGAACACAAAACCGGAGCAAAATGATCGAATATATTGAAGAACATATACAAACACGTAAACCAGTCAATGGTGTAACAAACATTATGAAGAGTCGAGTATTTGAAGAAATGGATGTCCCTGAATTTACAGATCGTACACGTGCTTCATTGAAAATTCAAGAAGGCTGTAATAATTTTTGTACCTTTTGTATTATTCCGTGGTCACGCGGGCTGCTAAGATCGCGAGGCCCAGAAAACGTAATAAATCAAGCACAACAACTTGTTGATGCAGGGTATAAAGAAATTGTACTAACAGGTATCCATACAGCAGGTTATGGAGAGGATATGAACGATTATAACTTCGCTATGTTACTTCATGACCTTGAAACAAAGGTAGAAGGTTTAAAACGAGTTCGTATTTCTTCTATTGAAGCTAGTCAAATTACGGATGAAGTTATAGAGGTGCTTGATAAATCAGAGAAGATTGTTAGGCATTTACACATCCCGCTTCAATCCGGATCAAATACCGTCCTGGCAAGAATGCGTAGAAAATATACAACAAATTATTATAAGCAAAAGGTAGATAAAATACGAAAAGCGCTTCCTAATCTTGCAATTACTTCAGATGTTATTGTAGGTTTTCCAGGTGAAACTGATGAAGAATTTAAAGAAACATATGATTTTGTTAAGGAAATAGGATATTCAGAACTACACGTATTTCCTTTTTCTAGACGTACTGGTACACCTGCTGCAAGAATGAAAGATCAAGTGGAAGATGAGCTTAAAAATGACCGTGTTCATCAGATGATCGAATTATCCAATCAACTTGCAAAAGAATATGCTTCAAAATACCAAGATGAGGTATTAGAAGTGATTCCAGAAGAACGAGTTCATGATGAGGAACATCCTGAATTATTAGTTGGATACACCGACAACTATTTAAAAGTACAATTTGAAGGAACACCAGATTTAATAGGTAAAATTGTAAGAGTTAAAATTACAAAATCAGGTTACCCATTAAATAAAGGTAAGTTTGTCCGCATAATGGACAATGCTACACACAGTCAGTACCAACAAACAGCACAGTAAACAAAAGGTCTGCTCCTTAACGACATACTGTAATTTTTCTATATTATTCCATGTGGAAAAATAAGGAGTGGACTGTGTTTTAATATAGTACGTGCAAATTTGGAAGGGAGTTTATCATGAGTAAAGAATATGCAAAGTATATTGATCATACTCAATTAAAACCAGAGACAACACGCGATAAAATAAATCAAATCATCCAAGAAGCAATAGAATATGAATTTGCATCCGTATGTGTTAATCCCCATTGGGTATCTCATTGTTATCAACAATTAAAAGACACCTCTGTAAAGGTATGTACAGTAATTGGATTTCCGCTTGGTGCTACAACCACTGCAACAAAAGTTTTCGAGGCAAAACAAGCAATTAAAGATGGCGCGACAGAAATTGATATGGTTATCAATATAGGAGAATTAAAGTCAAATAACGATTCTTTTGTAAGAGAAGAAATAGAAGCAATTGTCCAAGCAGCAGATAAACAAGCATTAGTTAAAGTAATCATAGAAACTTCATTATTAAACAAAGATGAAAAGGTTCGTGCATGTTTGTTAGCTAAAGAAGCTAATGCGGATTTTGTTAAAACATCAACAGGTTTTTCCGGTGGCGGCGCTTCACTAGAAAATATAAAATTAATGCGACAGACAGTTGGTCCAGAAATGGGTGTAAAGGCTTCAGGCGGGGTACGTGACTTATCATTTACAAAAGCATTAATTGAAGCAGGTGCTACAAGGATTGGAGCAAGCAGCGGGAAAGATATAGTAAAGGATAATCAAGGAACATCAGATTATTGAAATGTCCTTGAAAATCTGCAGTTGACCTAAAACGGTAGATATATTATAATAAACCAAGGCGTATAAATGTTTACATATGTCTGTCTAACTTTGTTCTATGCTTCGGAGGGAGGGAAAATAGCATGTCAAATACAACTCGCATTCGTAAAAACGAGTCCCTTGAGGATGCTCTTCGTCGCTTTAAACGTAATGTTTCAAAAAGCGGTACATTATCCGAATATCGCAAGCGTGAATATTATGAAAAACCTAGCGTTCGCCGTAAAAAGAAATCGGAAGCTGCTAGAAAACGCAGATACTAAAGAGGTGCTCAGGACATGTCATTGTTAGAACAGCTGAATAACGATATGAAGCAGGCAATGAAGAATAAAGAAAAAGAAAAATTAAGCATAATTCGTATGGTGAAAGCTTCCTTACAAAATGAAATGATCAAGCTTGGTAAAGATAAACTTTCTGAGGACGAAGAATTAACAATACTGTCCAGGGAGTTAAAGCAGAGGAAAGATTCCCTCCCAGAATATAAATCAGCTGGTCGAAATGATATTGTTGAGAAACTTGAATATGAAATACTAATTATCCAAAAATATATGCCTGAACAGTTATCAAACGAAAAATTAGAGGCACTTATTCAAGAAACAATACAGGAAGTAAATGCTATATCTAAAAAAGATATGGGAAAAGTAATGAGTGCCATTATGCCAAAGGTTAAAGGAAAAGCTGATGGCTCACAAATAAATAAAATTGTTCAAAAATATTTGAATTAATGTTAAAAAAGTCCTTGTCATTTGTGGCAAGGACTTTTTTAAAGCTTGATTTACATCCCAATACATTTGTAATATATGTTACTATTTATTTATCCGAGTAAAAAGGCATACTAAAAATGAAAAAATTGATAAGGGGGTGATTTATATTGTCAGGAAAAAGCCCATCATTTACATAGTAATTGCATTATTAGTAACCTTTTTTATTCTCCCATTTCTTCCTGAATCATCAATAGAAGCTAAAGAGAATGGAGAAGGAAAATTAGTATATGTTATACCAGTAAAAAAAGAAGTTGAAAGAGGATTAGAGGCTTTTCTAAAGCGTACAACAAAAGAAGCAATCGAAGAGAACGCTGATCATATTGTATTTGAGATTGATACTCCCGGAGGAAGAGTTGATTCTGCGGGACAAATTGCTAATCTTTTGCAAGACTTAAAAATTCCAACCACTTCTTTTATTGTTAATGAGGCATTGTCCGCTGGCTCTTATATTGCGTTAAATACAGATACGATTTATATGAAACCCCATGCAACAATGGGGGCAAGCGGAGTAATTAATCAAGACGGTACGGCAGCAGATAAGAAAGCACAATCTGCATGGTTGGCCGCAATGAAAAGTGCTGCCGAATCTAAAGATAGAGATCCCCTTTATGCTGCAGCCATGGCTGATTCAAGTATTGATTTACCAGAGTATAATGCTGGTAAAGGAGAATTTTTAACCTTAGATCCTAAGTCCGCATTAGAGGTTGATTACGCTGAAGGTATAGTGAATCATCGTACTAAATTATTACATGATATAGGACTAGAAAATGCAAAGATTGTAGAAACAGAACCCACATTTGCGGAAGAAATTGCAAGATTTTTAACAAATCCTGTAGTTGTTCCAATTCTTTTATCGGTAGCAAGTCTTGGACTGATTGTTGAGCTATATTCACCAGGTTTTGGTGTTCCAGGAACCATGGGATTATTAGCCTTAATACTATTTTTCTATGGACACATTATTGCCGGTTTGGCAGGCATGGAAGCTATCATATTGCTTGTGTTAGGAATCGTTCTTATTATAGCGGAATTTTTTGTGCCCGGAGGAATTATGGGTTTACTCGGAATTGGTTCAATAATTGGATCGTTACTTATGTCTGGATATGATTTAAAACATATGTCACTTAGTATTAGCATAGCCTTTGTGGTAGCAGTAATTGCTTCCATCATATTATTTAAATGGGTTGGTATGGAGAAAGGCTTCTTCCGCCATATAATATTAAAAGATCGGACTACAACAGATTTAGGATATGTATCTTCTGACAATCGTACTGAACTTGTTGGGTTAGAAGGGCTAACTTCAACACCACTTCGTCCATCTGGAACGGCTGTATTTAACGATGAACGTATCGATGTCGTTTCAGAAGGTAGTTTTATCGATAAGAATAAGTCTGTAAAGATCATTAAAGTTGAAGGAATGCGAGTTGTTGTTCGCGAACTATAACGCGAGCTATAAATAAAAAATTTGAGGAGGAATAAAAATGGAATTTGTAGATATTGCACCAATCATTATAATTGCAGTTATCTTAATTGCAATTGCTGTATTGTTTACATTCGTTCCAGTGATGCTTTGGATTAGCGCCTTAGCAGCTGGTGTAAAAGTTGGATTGTTTACTTTGGTAGGTATGCGTTTGCGTCGAGTGGTACCAGCTCGAGTAATTAACCCTTTAATAAAGGCATATAAAGCTGGGTTGGATGTTAAAACGAATCAATTAGAAAGTCATTACTTAGCAGGTGGTAATGTTGACAGGGTAGTTAATGCCTTAATTGCAGCACAACGAGCTAATATTACTTTATCATTTGAACGTGCTGCAGCAATTGACCTTGCTGGACGTAATGTGTTGGAAGCTGTACAAATGAGTGTTAACCCTAAAGTAATTGAAACGCCTTTTATTGCAGGTATTGCAATGGATGGGATTGAAGTAAAAGCATTAGCGAGGGTTACAGTGCGTGCTAACATAGACCGACTTGTTGGTGGAGCAAGTGAAGAAACTGTTATTGCACGTGTAGGTGAAGGTGTTGTTAGTACAATAGGTAGTTCAAAGACACACAAAGAGGTTTTGGAAGATCCTGACTCAATCTCTCATACTGTACTGGCGAAAGGATTAGATGCAGGTACTGCCTTTGAAATTTTATCCATTGATATTGCTGATGTTGATATCGGTAAAAATATTGGTGCGATATTACAATCGGATCAAGCTGAAGCTGACAAGAACATTGCTCAGGCAAAAGCAGAAGAACGTCGCGCAATGGCTGTTGCACAAGAACAAGAAATGGTTGCCAGAGTACAAGAAATGCGTGCACAAGTGGTGGAAGCTGAAGCTGAAGTTCCAAAAGCACTTGCTGAAGCATTACGATCTGGAAATCTTGGTGTTATGGATTATATGAATTACAAGAATATAAATGCTGATACGGATATGCGAGATACCATCGGTAAATTATCAGAAGATGATCATCATGATGATCATAAAAATCAATAACCTTTTGAGGTGTAAACTGGAAGGAGGCCTATCATGGAAGCCTTATTAGAAGCTATTTTTGGTAACTTCATGATAATATTAATCATTATTGGTGGAATTATAGGCTTTGTGAAAGATAAGTTAGAGAAAGAAAAACATTCAAGACAGCAAACTGAGAAGTCTAATAAGAAACCATACACAGCATCCGCTCCTCCTACCGGGGATCATCAAACAAATAAACAAGCTAAACCTCTCAGGCAACTGAAACCAAGGCCAGAAAGTAAAACAGTTTCTACTGAGGAACAACGAGAGGAACAATTAAAACGTTTGACTGGAAATATAAATATGAGAACAAAAGAAGCGTTAGAAGACTTTCAACATTCGGCAATGAAAAAAAATACAGAAGAAAAATTAGACTCAAAACCCAAAAAATCACAATTACAACATAAACCTATGAAAGAAAGAATGAAAAGAAATCTATCTCGTGATGGTTTAGTTGACAGTATCATTATGTCCGAAGTACTTGATTCCCCTAGGGCTATTAGGCCATATAAAAGTGTTATTCAATCCCGAAAAATGAATAGATAATAAAGCAACCTCAACTGGTAAGCTGAAGCATATCCGGTTGAGGTTTTTTTATATGCTATAATATTTAAATTTTCTTACAAAGGTAAGTTTTAATTTTTTGTTCTTATCCATTCTCCTATTTCATAAATATAATGTTGAGAGGGGGATGCCATTAGTGAAGAAATGGAATCAACGAATTCGTCCATGGTTAATTAAATATTTAGCTCTTCCTTCTGATGTCATTCTCGAACTTCCCAGAATTACGATGATTGGGCAAATTCATGCATATATCGAAAACCATCAGGGGATTGTTACATACTCTGATACAGAACTTAAATTAAAAACAAATAAGGGGTTTGTGCAGATTACAGGTTCTGCTTTTATTATAAAAATGATGTTACCTGAAGAAATATTATTAGAAGGAACAATATCCGAGGTGAAATTTATCCCTCAAAATTAACATTGGATATGATACAGGAGGAGGAAATGAAACATATACAAGGAGCTTTTATTACTGGATATATTACTGTTGTTGTGAAAGGGAATACGCCAGAATTATTTTTTCAGGCATGTATGAAACACAAAATACCGGTATGGAATATAAAAAAGATCGGTAAAGATACGTGTGAAGGCAATATTAAATTACAGCATGTAAAGTATATAAAAAAGATAAAAAAAGAAACAGACTATAAAATATCATTTATTAATAAAAAGGGATATCCCTTTTTATTTAAACGTTTTATTCGAAAAAAAGAACTCCTTATTGCCCTTTTTCTATGTTTCTTTTTAATTATAGCATTATCCAATATCGTATGGAAAGTGCAGATTACCGGTGTTCCTAAAGATATAGAGGAAAAAATAAATAAACAATTAGACAGTTATGGCATTCGCCCTGGAACGTTAAGTTTTTCTCTAGATTCAGCCAGTTCTATTCAACAAAAATTAATGAATGATATACCTGAGTTACTATGGGTAGGTGTGCATAAAAAAGGGACAACCTTTTTTCTAGAAGGCGTTGAGAAGATTATAGTGGAAGAAGAAGAGAATGCAGGTCCACAAAATTTAGTAGCTACGAAAAAGGGAGTGATTAAAAATATCTATGTTTCTAAAGGACTTCCTAAAGTTAAGGTAAATGACTATGTGAAACCTGGAGATATCTTAGTGTCAGGAGATATTACTGAGGACAATGAAGAGAATGAAGAAGAGGATAAGGAAGAAAAAAAGAAATCAAAATTAGTAGCTGCTGAAGGCGATATTACTGCTAAAACATGGTATGAGATGACAGTTACTGTTCCTTTGCAAACTAAAAATGAAGTATTAACGGGAAATAACGAGAAAAAGCATTATATACAATTAGGCGGTTTTAAAATTCCGATTTGGGGATTTGAAGATCCGGATTATCAAGCAATCCATACAGATACAACCAAAAATTCTGTATATTTTTTTAAATGGAAGTTACCTATAAAAATTGTTCAGTCGACATTAAGTGAAAAGAAGTACAATAAACTATCTCGAACAAAAGAAGAAGCGATAAAAACTGGAATCAAACAAGCAAGGAAGGAACTTCAATTACAATTAGGTCCTGATGCAAAAATTTTGACTGAAAAAGTTTTGCATGAAACTACGGAGAGTGGTAAAGTTAAATTAAACTTATACATTGCTGTAGAAGAAGATATAGCTCAAGCAGAACCAATAAAATAAAAAACAAAATATGCCACTACAATGTAGTAACTTTCTAAATCAAGGAGATTGATTATGTCGGAGAATCTGAATGTAATTGACTTACAAGTGACAAACCCCAGTGAAGCGTTAGCCTTATTTGGCACAAACGATAAACATTTAAAACAAATTGAGGAAAAGCTCAATGTATCCATTGTCACTAGGGGAGAACAAGTCAGCGTTTCTGGAGAAGATAAAAATATATTTCTTGTTGAAGAGGTGCTTTTAACACTTTTATCTGTGATCCGAAAAGGGCTGCCGTTATCAGAAAGGGATGTAGTCTATGCAGTTGATTTAGCGAAGGAAGGCAAGATTAATAAGTTTGAAGCACTTCTCCAAGATGTTATAACCAAAAATACGAAAGGCAAACCTATACGGGTAAAAACGTTAGGACAAAAAGGATATGTAGATGCGATAAGATCACATGATTTAGTTTTTGGAATTGGGCCAGCAGGAACTGGAAAGACATATTTAGCTGTAGTTACAGCTGTTCAAGCATTAAAAAACGGACTAGTCGAAAAAATCATCTTAACCCGTCCAGCAGTTGAGGCAGGAGAGAGCCTTGGCTTTTTACCAGGTGATTTAAAAGAAAAGGTGGACCCGTATCTGCGCCCTTTATATGACGCTTTAAATGATGTTCTAGGAGCAGAGCATACCATGAGGCTAGTTGAGCGTGAGGTTATAGAAATCGCACCACTAGCCTACATGCGTGGAAGAACTTTGGATGATGCTTTCGCTATCCTAGATGAAGCACAAAATACGACACCTGAGCAAATGAAAATGTTTTTAACGAGACTGGGATTTGGTTCAAAAATGGTAGTCACGGGGGATATAACACAAGTTGATTTACCTAAAGGGGTTAAATCAGGTTTACAAGTAGCAAATGACACCTTATCGGCTGTAAAAGGTATTTCTTTTAAGTATCTTGATCAAACAGACGTAGTAAGACATCCCCTGGTGCAACGGATTATTGACGCCTATGAAAAAACAAATTAGTTTCTTTTAAGTATAGTAAGACCCCCGATTTAGTGGGTCTTATTTCTGTATTACAATTCACAACCTGAATAAACACTGTTAACTGCTGTTATTTAATTTCTAACATGAGGTGAAACAAGTGAAAAAGAAAATAGCAGTATTTATAAAATCCATTTTAGGCATTAATAATAAATGGGTTACCATGATTATTCCCCTTCTTATTTTGGGTATATTTTTCTTTCTGATAACAATAAATAATGTGTATACAGAAACATATGATATCGAACGGTTTAACCGTGCTAAAGAAACGATCCGTTCTCCAGTAACAATCGAGGATGAGAAAGAAACAGACCGGAAAATGAGGGAAACCGTTCAATCAGTTAAAGACAGATACAATATATCTAAAGAAATTACAAATGAACAAATAAAATATGTTGAAGAAGTATTTGAGGCTCTCTCAAAAGTAGAAGAGGATGAAAATAAGTCAAAGAAGAAAACGAAGGATCAGTTGATGAATCAAGAAAAGGTAGATCAACTAAAACAAATCTTGTCCTCTGATATTACCGATGATGTAAACGAAAATGTTTTTAATCAACTGATCAAAACTGATCCAGATGAGCGTGAAGAAGGAAAAAAGTTATTAATTTCTTCACTTACAGATGTGATGGATGATGGAGTTCGGGCAGAAAATATCCAAAGTGCAAAAACAGAAGTTAAGCAACACATAAAATATTCCAATCTAGATGAAAATATAAAAAAGCCATTATTGAAGCTTAGTGAGTTTTCCGTAGTTGAAAATTCTTTCTTTGATGCTGAAAAAACAATGGAGGCACGAAAAAAAGCTGCAAGCAGTGTTGAGCCTGTTATCATTCGAGCAGGTGAAATTATCGTAAGAGAAGGCCAAACGATAACAAATGAAACGTATGAAGAACTAAAATTAACTGGATTGCTTAACAAAGAAAGAAATGTTTATCCAATAATCGGGTTAGGGTTATTAATAATTTTAATTATTAGTGTTATCGGGTATGAAATGTTTTTGATTGCAAAACAATCAAAATTAGACAAAGGTAAAATTGCTACCATTTTATTAAACAGTTTTATAGTTATTTTTTTAATGAAAATTGTAAGCTTATATACCACACAAACGAATCAGTTATACCTTATTGTACCTGTAGCTACAGGAGTATTGATGTTAAAACAATTAATACATGAACGTTTAGCTATTGTCTCTGCATGCTTATACGCAATTATAGGAAGTATTATATTTAACGGGGAAATACCGGGCTCTCTAAACATGGAAGCAGGTATATATTTTTTCTTCTCGCAAATGGCTGGGATCATCTTCTTAGTTCATGTGAAAGATCGACTAGCCATTATGAGAGCAGGTTTAGGTGTTACCATCATAAATATCATTACCGTACTGTTATTTATATTACTATCTTTTGAAAAGTATTCATTAAGTGACTTATTTGTGCAATCTGGCTATGGTCTTGCATCAGCATTTATTTCCGTTGTGTTGACAATTGGGCTATTACCATTTTTCGAGACAGGATTAGGCATTTTATCTGACGCAAAATTATTATCCCTATCAAGTCCAAATCAGCCTTTGCTGAAAAAAATCTTAACGGAAGCACCTGGTACTTATCATCACTCTATAATGGTTGCCAATTTGAGTGAAGCTGCATGTGAAGCTATTGGTGCAAATGGTCTTTTAGCCAGGGTTGGCGCGTATTATCATGATCTAGGTAAAACGATAAGACCACATTATTTTATTGAAAATCAATTAGCAGTTAAAAATCCACACGATGACATAGATCCGAAAAAAAGTGCAGAGATTATTATTTGTCATCCGTATGATGGAGCAGAAATGTTAAAAAAGCATCGATACCCTAAGGAAATTATTGACATCGCCAAGCAGCATCATGGTACAACCCTATTAAAGTATTTTTATTTAAAAGAAAAAGAGATAAATGAACATGCTAAGGAGAGTAATTACCGTTACCCTGGGCCAAAACCACAAACAAAAGAAGCAGCTATCATCTCAATATGTGATTCTGTAGAAGCAGCAGTTCGCTCCTTAAAAGAGCCTACTGAAGAAAAGATAGAAGAAATTGTTACATCGATCATCAATGACCGTATAATCGATGGGCAATTAGATGAAAGTCCCATAACCATTCAAGAGTTAAATCAAATTCACATAACCGTTTGTAAAGCTTTAAAAGGGATCTTTCATTCAAGAATACAATATCCTAAGGAGGAGGAAAAATAAAACATGCATATTGACTTTCACGATCAAACTCGAACTGTTCCAACAGAATATATCGATTTACTGCAGCGATTAATTTTATTTAGTGCTGAAAAAGAAGGGGTTTCCAGAGAAGCTGAAATTTCTATCAGTTTTGTAGATAACAAGGACATCCAAGAACTTAATCGAAACTATAGACAGCAGGATAAGATAACCGATGTTATCTCGTTTGCATTACAAGAAACAGTAGATGGGGAAATGGATATTTGCAGCGAGGATGATGATTTTCCATTAGTACTTGGTGATATTGTAATATCTATCGATAGAGCGAAAGAGCAAGCAAAAGCATATAATCATTCATTAGAACGAGAACTTGGTTTTCTAACAGTTCATGGTTTTCTTCATTTATTGGGGTACGATCATATGAACACAGATGAAGAAAAAATAATGTTTCAGAAACAAGAAAGAATTTTAGAGGAGTTTGGTCTTGAGAGATAAAAAACGTTCAATTGGTCTTTCTTTTGCTTGGAATGGATTATTAGAGGTTATCAAAACGGAACGAAATTTTCAAATCCATTTATTTTCTGCGTTGACAGTTATATTAGCAAGTATGCTTTTGTCTCTATCTCAAATGGAATGGATCATAATAGTTCTCGTTATCGGATTCGTCTTTGTTGCAGAAATTATAAATAGTGCTATAGAAAGAATCATTGATTACCTTAGACCGGAAATCCATCCAGCAGCAAAAGTGATAAAAGATATTGCAGCAGCCAATGTTTTAGTAGCCTCTTTTATAGCAACTGTGGTTGGCTTCCTTTTATACATTCCAAAGATATTGGCATTATTTAAAGTCCATTAAGGGCTTTTTATTTTTATTTAAAGTAGCAAATTATGACTTGTTTTCATGAAAAAGAAAATGTTTTGTCGTTTGCATGAAAGTGAAATCTATTTATAGTATTATTATGGTACATACAATGAAATGATACTTCGGAGGAAATAAAATGGAAAATAATTATAAATCAGGATTTATGGCAATTATAGGCAGACCCAATGTAGGTAAATCGACGTTTATGAATAATGTTATCGGACAAAAAATTGCAATCATGAGTGATAAGCCACAAACAACACGAAATAAAATACAGGGTGTGTATACTCAACAAGATGCTCAAATTATTTTTATTGATACACCTGGTATTCATAAACCGAAACATCGGCTAGGGGATTTTATGGTAAAAACTGCAGAAACAACTTTGAATGAAGTTGATGCTATATTATTTATGATTGATGCGAAAGAAGGTTATGGAAAAGGCGATCAGTATATTTTAGATCGCTTACAAAACATCAAGCGTCCCGTCTTTCTAATAATAAATAAAGTTGATTTAATTCACCCTGACGATTTGTTTCCTTTAATCGAATTATACAGAAACAAATGTAAATTTGAGGAAATTGTCCCCATTTCGGCACTACAAGGAAATAATGTTAACCACTTACTTGATATGTTAAAACAACATTTACCAGAGGGGCCGCAATACTATCCAGAAGATCAAATTACCGATCATCCTGAACGATTTATTATTAGTGAATTAATTAGAGAGAAAGTTTTATTATTAACAAGAGAAGAAATTCCCCATTCGATCGCTGTAGTGATTGAAGATATAGAGAATAAAAATGCTAACAAAGTATTTATTCAAGCTGTTATTATTACAGAACGTCAAACTCAAAAAGGAATCCTAATAGGTAAAAATGGCAGTATGTTGAAAAGCATTGGAAAGAAGGCACGAAAAGACATCGAAGCATTGCTTGGAACAAAAGTATATCTGGAGCTATGGGTTAAGGTGCAAAAAGATTGGAGAAATAGACAGAGTCATCTACGCACATATGGATTTAATAGTGATGAATATTAAACATGGAAAATTTTAATACTTATTTTTTTAAAAAATATGGTCAATCTAAGATATACACAGTTACCAAAAATCATGTTTAAGAAAGGTGGGGTTTCTTGTGTTAGACTTAACTTGGAAGCTATTTAGTCAAACAGGAAACATTGAAACCTATTTATTATTAAAAGAAATTGAGCATGAATTAAATGCTCAACATACCGATGGTAAAAAAATCACTTCATTTGATTCAAAATGGTAGTTTTTACACAGCATTATTTGATTGATAAACAAGAAAGGTGAACTGTGTGCTAGAAAAAATAGCAGGTATTATTGTTAAAACACAAGATTATGGAGAAACACATAAAATTGTTACGATTTTCAGCAAAAAGATAGGTAAATTTGCCGCTATTGCAAGGGGCGCTAAAAAACCAAAAAGTCGAATGGCTGCTGTTACGCAGCCATTCATATATGGTGAGTTTTTAGTTTATGTTAATAAAGGATTAAGTACGATACAGCAGGGGGAGATAATTGATTCTCTAAGAGCGATTCGCGAAGATATTATAAAAACCTCCTATGCTGCCTATTTGATGGAATTAACAGATAAGATGATGGATAATCATCTGCCTGATCCTTATTTATTTGACCAATTATACTTAACGATGCAATGGGTTGCAGATAATGATAGTGTAGACATTCCAATGATGATGTATGAAATGAAGTTATTTGCAATAGGCGGATTTGCTCCCACAGTTGATCAGTGTGTTCGTTGCGGTCGCAAGGAACTTCCTTTTTCCTTTTCGATAGCAGAAGGCGGATTACTTTGTAAACAGTGTAAGTATATCGATGGCTCTAGGGTAGATCTGCCCGATTCGATAGCAAAGCTACTGCATTTGTTTATGGCAGTAGGGCTAGAACGTATTGGAACTATTTCAGTTAAAGCGAAAAACAGACAACTGTTACGCGAAATTTTAGACGCATATTATGATCAATATGGTGGTTATTATTTAAAAACAAAAAGATTTTTAAAACAAATGGATCGTCTCCATTAGCTTGATCATTGACAAATGAACGTTTTTAACGTAATATTTTGTACATAATTAAAAACTAATTTTGCTAGGAAAGAGAATAGTACTTATTAACTTCTATCTATAGCGAATCCAGAATAGTGAGAGCTGGATATAGAATAATAAGGAATGGCACTCTGGAGCAATCCATATAAAGTGGCTCTTTTAAATAGGATGAGCAAATAGGGTGGAACCGCGGAAAAACTCCGTCCCTATGTCTTAAGGTCAGACATAGGGACGGAGTTTTCATTATTTTAAAAACGGAGGTTAATTGTAAAGTGAATATTCAAGAAATGATTTTAGCGCTACAAAAGCATTGGTCAGATCAAAATTGTTTATTAATGCAAGCTTATGATGTTGAGAAGGGTGCAGGTACGATGTCTCCAATGACCTTATTACGCAGTTTAGGACCCGAACCTTGGAATGTTGCTTATGTTGAACCATCAAGAAGGCCTGCGGATGGCCGATATGGAAAAAATCCTAATCGATTATACCAACATCATCAATTTCAAGTTATCATGAAACCTTCTCCGGCTAATATCCAAGAATTATACCTAGAATCTTTAAGAAAACTTGGAATTAATCCGCTTGAACATGATATCCGGTTCGTTGAGGATAACTGGGAGAACCCAACACTTGGCGCTTCTGGATTAGGCTGGGAAGTATGGTTAGACGGAATGGAAATTACACAATTTACTTATTTTCAACAAATTGGCGGCCTAGAGGCAAATCCAGTGTCTGTCGAATTAACATATGGAATTGAACGTCTAGCCTCATTTATTCAAGACAAAGAAAATGTATTTGAACTAGAATGGACAAAGGGAGTTACGATAGGAGATATTTTTTACCAGCCAGAATATGAGCACTCTGTGTATACGTTCGAAGAATCAAATACAGATATGTTATTTAATCTATTTTCCATGTATGAACAGGAAGCAAAAGCTGCAATGGAAAAAGAATTAGTATTTCCTTCCTATGATTATGTATTAAAATGTTCACATACATTCAACTTACTTGATGCACGAGGTGTCATTTCTGTTACAGAGAGAACCGGTTATATTGCAAGAGTTCGTACATTAGCTCGAAATATAGCTAAAGCATATGTTGCTCAAAGAGAAAGGCTCGGATTCCCAATGTTAAAAAAGGAGGGGGAGTATTGATGACGAAAGGTATATTATTCGAAATAGGGTTAGAAGAATTACCAGCACGTTTTATTTATAATGCAGAAAAGCAACTTGCGACTAAAACTAAAAATTGGTTAGAAAAATTGAGGATATCCTTTGAATCGATTACTACGTATTCAACGCCGAGAAGATTAGCAGTTTTAATTAAAAAAGCAGCGGAAGAACAGACAACAATCGAAGAAGAAGCGAAAGGACCAGCAGAAAAAATTGCAAAAGACGAGCATGGGGATTGGACAAAAGCTGCTATTGGCTTTACTAAGGGGCAAGGTAAAACAACGGACGACATTTATACAAAAGAGGTCAAGGGTACGAACTATATCTTTGTAAAAAAACATATTATTGGAAAACGAACAAAAGATTTACTTCCATCTTTTCAATCTATTATCGAATCGATCCAATTCGCTAATAACATGCGTTGGGCTGAAGAAACAATAAGGTATGCCCGCCCTATTAGGTGGCTAGTTGCTTTATACGGTGAACATGTTATACCTTTTGAAATTGCCCATGTAAAAACAAGTAATATTACATATGGGCACAGATATTTAGGTAAAACCATTCAGCTGCAAAGCCCAGATGAGTATGAAACGAAATTAAAAGATAATTTTGTAATTGCAAATCCACAAGATCGGAAACAATTGATCTTGGATGGTATACAATCATTGGAAAGAAAAGAAAGTTTTCAAGTTCCAGTCGAGCAAGATTTACTTAATGAAGTATGCAACTTAGTAGAATATCCTTCTGTTTTTCAAGGTTCCTTCGATCCGGATTTTTTACAGCTTCCTTCTGAGGTGTTAGTTACGTCTATGAAGGAACACCAAAGATATTTTCCTGTAAAATCAAATGAAGGAAAGTTATTACCTTATTTTATAGGTGTTAGAAATGGGGATTATCATGCGATTCATACTGTTATAAAAGGAAATGAAAAGGTTCTTAAAGCACGTCTTTCAGATGCTCAATTTTTCTACGAAGAAGATCGAAAACAGTCTATTTCTTTTTTTCAGAAAAAATTGGAACGTGTTGTTTTTCAAGATAAATTAGGAACTTTAAAGGATAAAGTGGATCGAATTGTTGAGATTAGCGAACAATTGGGAAAGTTGCTAAACTTAGATAAAAATACTTTAACGAAGGTGAAAAGAGCGGCAGAAATTTGTAAATTCGACTTAACAACAAATATGGTTAATGAGTTTACGGAGCTACAGGGAATAATGGGGGAAACGTACGCACTTCATTTTAATGAGGATGCGGAAGTAGCCAAAGGGCTAAGAGAACATTATCTGCCAGATCATGCAAATGGAGAATTGCCCGTTACCATACTAGGATCCATTGTAAGTGTAGCTGATAAATTAGATACCATCGTCGGCTGTATAGCTGCTGGCCTAGTCCCATCAGGTTCACAAGATCCATATGGATTACGCCGTCAAGCTGTTGCTATCTTAAGAATTATGGAAAGTAACAGCTGGAACATATCCTTGGAAAGCTTAATTAATATCACACTAAACCGGTATCAAGCTCTACCTGTTGACCTGAAAATTAATAATGATGTTAAAAATGAACTAAACAAGTTTTTCCGTCTACGTGCAACATTTCTCTTTAAAGAAATGGGAATTGAGCAAGATGTTATTCAAGCTGTATTACACAACGAAATTGGAGTTTTTGGATATACAGTTGACAAAGCAAGTGTTTTATCTGAAAAACGGAATGATGATTCATTTAAAAATGTGCAGGAAGCATTAGTACGTATTTTAAACCTATCCAAACATTCCCATCGAGATGAAGTAAATCCAGCTATTTTTGAAACTTCTTCAGAACAAATGTTATTTGATAAATATCAAGAAACTCATCAAGCATATAAAACAGCAAATAAAGACCGCAATGCGGATGAGGCTTTAAAACAATTAGGAAAATTAGCTGAACCAATTCATCACTTTTTTGAGCATAACATGGTTATGTCTGACGATGAAAAAATTCGAAACAATCGACTTTCCCTTGTAAATCATATTGCAATGTTAATTAATGACTTTGCAGACTTATCTGCTGTAGAATGGAAACAGCATTTTTAGGACTACCTGTCAGACTTTCTCATAGCTTGCCAGCTAAACAATAACTTAGATTTACAAATGATTTTTTCCTTTTTACTATATTTAGTATATAATAATAGGAGAATAGTATGTCATATTGTCTTTAGGTGGTGACAAAGTGGAATTATCAGACCGGCAGGAAAAAATTATAGAAATTGTAAAAGAAAACGGTCCTATTACCGGTGAAAAAATAGCAGAAAAGTTAGGGTTGACAAGGGCAACATTACGCCCTGATTTAGCTATATTAACAATGGCTGGATTTCTAGATGCAAGACCCCGCGTTGGATATTTTTTCACTGGAAAAACAGGAGCGGAATTGCTAACAGAAAAAATTAAGAAGTTTAAAGTGAAAGAGTTTCAATCTATTCCAATAGTTGTTAAAGAGGATGACTCCGTATATAATGCTATATCTACTATGTTTTTAGAAGATGTTGGAACATTATTTGTAATAAATAATCATTCCTGTTTAATTGGTGTCCTGTCAAGAAAAGATTTATTAAGAGCTAGTATTGGTAACCAAGATTTAGATGCAGTGCCAGTACACATCATTATGACCAGGATGCCTAATATAACGATATGCCAAAAAGAGGATTTGTTAATAGATGCAGCCAACAAATTAATTAATAAACAGATTGATGGTTTACCAGTTGTTAAAGAAACGCAAAATGGTTTAGAGATTGTAGGTCGTATTACAAAAACAACGATAACAAAAGCATTTGTTGAGCTAATTATGAATGAACATTTATAATGCTAAAGCAGAAAGGAGTAGTTTAAACATGAGTGCTGAGCCCACTATTTATGTTTTATCTGACTCCGTGGGAGAGACAGCAGAATTAGTAATAAAAGCTGGTTTAAGCCAATTTAATAATGGTGAATATAAAATACAGCGAATTCCTTATATTGAAGATAAAAGTACAATTGATGAAGCGCTGCAACTTGCAAAAGAAAAGGAGGATATGATTGGGTTTACTTTAGTAGATCCAACACTTAGAAACTATTTGAATGCGCGCGCTGCCGAAATGGATATTGAAGCTATAGATATAATGGGACCGATGCTTAAAGCAATGAAACGTGTCTACGGGAAACCACCCCGCCTGGAACCAGGTTTAGTTCACAAGCTTGACGAAGATTACTTTAAACGTGTAGAAGCTATTGAATTTGCGGTTAAATATGATGATGGGCGAGATTCAAGAGGAATCGCAAGAGCTGATATAATATTAATCGGTGTTTCCCGGACATCAAAAACACCATTATCACAGTATTTAGCACATAAACAACTAAAGGTGGCAAACGTACCGATCGTACCTGAAGTAGATCCTCCAGAAGAATTATTTGACGTAGATCCATCAAAATGTATTGGCTTATTGATCAGTCCAGAAAAATTAAATGAAATTAGAAAAGAACGACTCAAGGCTTTAGGACTTGGTGATCAAGCAACTTATGCTAATATGAAAAGAATCCACCAAGAACTTAACTATTTTAATGAGTTAGTGAACAAGATAGGCTGTAAAGTAGTAGATGTTTCTAACAAAGCCGTCGAGGAAACTGCTAATACTATATTACATATGATGCTAAAATAAAATGGATTGGATTATATATACACCCTATCATCTTTTCAAAGAAAGCATTCAGATTGAAATAAGAATGCTTTCTTTTTAACTTATTTTTTAAGTAATTTTTCTAGTAAATTCATTAAAATTGTATTATAATTACTACTTGTGTAATGATAGAAGTAATTATTTAAACTCTATATTGCATATGATTAACTAATAATAGTTCTGTGCAGATATTCTGAAAAGTTAAACATTCCAAAATGAGAAGGATTCTTTACAATGCACATAGAATACTATATTTAAGACAAAAAAATCGACAAATTTTTGAGCTAAATTACAGATATGCGTTGTATTACAAAGAATCCCCTTTTGTTTTTCTGAAAAATTGTCGAATCTTGAAGGATATTATTTGTTAATCACGAATAAGTAATAAGCAGGCATGGTGATGTGTATGCTCAATCGTATTCCTGAGGAAACAATTGAAAGTATTCGCAAAGCTAACGACATCGTTGATCTTATAGGAGAGTACGTCCAACTTAAAAAACAAGGAAAAAACTTTGTAGGTTTATGCCCATTTCATAGTGAAAAAACCCCATCCTTCACTGTTACACAAGAAAAGCAAATTTTTCATTGCTTTGGATGTGGCAAAGGAGGAAATATAGTCACATTTTTAATGGAAATGGAAAGTTATTCATTTTATGAAGCTTTAGAGCTACTTTCTAATAGAAGTGGGATTCACTTACCAGATACAGGCATAAAAAAAGAATCATCACTTTCTCAAGAAAACCAAAGCATATTATCAGCATATAAGTGGTTAACGAAACTGTATAATCATTTATTAAGATATACAAAGGACGGTAAAGAAGGTTATCAATATTTTAAAGACAGAGGTATTAGTGATGAAAGCATTGAGGCCTTTCAACTTGGTTTTTCCCCGCGTGTGAAAGACTTCACGGCTGAATTTCTTGAAAAAAAGGGGTTTCACCAGCAGTTGCTTATAAAAGCAGGATTACTTTCCCTTCAAGATGATCAGGTAACTGACCGATTTATGGGTAAAATTATTTTTCCCATACGTAATCATCTGGGAAAAACGATTGCATTCGGCGGACGCAACATCTCGAATCAAGATGGACCTAAGTATTTAAACAGCTCTGAAAGTGATCTTTTTCAAAAAGGCAAGCTTTTTTATAATTTCGATTTAGCAAAAAGGCATATTCGCAGAGAAGGTGAAGCTGTTTTATTTGAAGGTTACATGGATGTAATTTCCGCTTACCAAGCTGGAGTGAAAAACGTCATTGCAACTCTAGGAACCTCTTTAACACAATACCAGGCTAAACTGTTAAAAAGATATGTTGATACAGTGATCCTTTGTTATGATGCTGATAATGCCGGAATGGAAGCAACTTATAAAGCATCTATCCTATTACGTGAAGCTGGCTGTACTGTGAAGGTGGCAAAACTTCAGGAAAATCAGGATCCAGACAGTTTCATCCAAGCTCATGGTGCTGAAGCTTTTAAAAACGAGGTAATCCAAGCAAGTGATACATTTATAAACTTTTACATGCGTTATTTAAAAAAGGAATATAATATGAGCCTGGAAGGAGATCGTATCCATTATATAGAAGAAGTTCTTAAACAAATTGCGATGATTAGCAGTTCGGTTGAACGGGAATATTATTTGAAAGAACTAAGTAATGAATACGATCTGTCATTGAATTCACTAAAAGATGACATTCAAAAAAACCGGCAAAAAGGAATTCAAAGGGATAAGAGAGAAAAGAACAGATATACTACTAACAGTAAGCAAAATTTTTATCAATCGAAAAAACTGCTTCCTGCTTTTCAAAATGCAGAAAGACAACTTTTGGCATATATGTTGCAAGATCTGTCTATTACTAATAAAGTACAGAAAGAATTAGGTGCTAGCTTTAACATTGAAGCACATAAGATTATTGTGACACATTTATACGCTTTTTACGAAGAAGGTAATCCAGCAGATGTTAGTTTATTTATAGAAAGACTAACAGATCAAAATTTAAAACAATTCGTATCGGAAATAGCTATGCTGCCTGTAAATAAAAATATCGATGATCAAGAAATCGACGACTACCTTAGAACGATTCGAACTCAAACAAACGATGTTCCAAGCATAAAAACATTAAAACAACAGCAAAAACAGGCAGAACAACATAACAACCCGATCAAAGCGGCGCAGATAGCCATGGAAATCATCAAGATACAAAAACAACTAAAAAATACGAATTGAATCTTTATATAGTTTGAAAGGAGGGGCACTCATGGCTGAAAACAAAACTTCACAAACAATGGAAAATGAACCAGAGCAAACACTTGAACAAGCAAAAGAACAATTGCTTGAGATGGGGAAAAAACGTGGTGTTTTAGCTTATGAGGAAGTAGCAGATCGCTTGTCCAACTTTGTTATAGAATCAGACCAAATGGACGAGTTTTATGAGTACCTTGGAGAACAAGGAGTCGAAATTATAGGTGATTCCGAAGACGATCCTAAAATGAAAGAAATTGCTAAGGAAGAAGAAGCGAATATAGAAGAGGATCTTAGTGTTCCGCTTGGCATAAAAATAAATGATCCGGTCCGAATGTATTTAAAGGAAATCGGTCGAGTAGATCTGCTATCTGCAGCAGAGGAAATTGATCTGGCTGTTCGAATAGAACAAGGGGATGAAGAAGCAAAAAGAAGACTGGCGGAAGCGAATTTACGTCTGGTTGTAAGTATTGCAAAACGGTATGTCGGAAGAGGTATGTTATTTCTCGATCTAATCCAGGAAGGAAATATGGGTTTGATCAAAGCAGTAGAGAAGTTTGATTATCAGAAGGGCTTTAAATTTAGTACGTATGCAACATGGTGGATTCGACAGGCTATTACACGAGCTATTGCGGACCAAGCAAGAACCATTCGAATTCCTGTACACATGGTAGAAACAATTAACAAACTGATCCGGGTACAGCGTCAACTGCTACAAGACTTTGGACGTGAACCAACGCCAGAAGAAATTGGTAAAGAGATGGATTTATCACCAGATAAAGTTCGTGATATACTAAAAATTGCACAAGAACCTGTTTCACTAGAAACTCCGATAGGTGAAGAAGATGATTCCCACTTAGGCGACTTTATTGAAGATCAAGAAGCAGTTTCTCCTTCCGATCACGCAGCATATGAACTTTTAAAAGAACAATTAGAAGATGTGTTAGACACACTTACGGATCGTGAAGAAAATGTATTACGTTTACGTTTCGGACTTGATGACGGGCGAACTAGGACCTTGGAAGAAGTAGGAAAAGTGTTCGGAGTAACCCGAGAAAGAATTCGTCAAATTGAAGCGAAGGCGCTACGGAAATTAAGACATCCAAGCCGCAGTAAACGCCTAAAAGATTTCTTAGAATAGAATACTTCTTTTCTATTTAACCATCCTGGAGAAAAACCAGTAACCTTTCTAAGCAATAATGCTGTTTAAAGGGCATAAAGGTTTTTCTTCATACCTTTTGGTATCGTTTTCTTTTTCTTGTTATTTATTTTACGCAATTTCTGTTGATATTGCAAATAACGATTTAAATTTATTCTGCCTACCTAACGCTTTTTTACATTTTTAACATATTTATTTTAATTCATAGCTTAACCCTTTAAACTAATTTCATTTTCGAGTAAAATATATATAGTCTTTGTACATTGTTTAACTACCATAAAAGGGATTAGTAAAACCTTATAGATGGTCAGTTGAATAAAACAGGTTGCTTTCCTTTGTTAAACATCTTACATATATCATCAAAAAAATTTAACAGATGTTAGCAACGTGATATAATACGTACAGGATAGGGATTACATAAGGAGGAAATACAATGAAGAAAAATGCAGTTGTCCCTTATGCAATTATAGCTGTTCTTGGGATACTAACCGTAATCATCATTTCTTTTGTTGGTGTAAACCAACGAGACGACATCCAGCAAGCTGAAGAAGGTGGAGAAAAGGCAACAGAAGAGACACAAGAAGGTGAAACGTCAGATGATCCTGAAGCAATTTTTGAATCCAATTGTGCTTCTTGCCATGGGGCTGACTTATCTGGTGGAGCAGGACCAGACTTAACAAAAGTTGGTGGAAACCTTTCAGAAGAAGAAATTCATGATATTATTATTAACGGAAAAGGCTCGATGCCTCCTGGTATGGCTACTGAAGAAGAAGCCGGTGTATTAGCAGGATGGCTTGCAGAAAAAAAATAAATTAAAATTTTCTTCATGAGGACAAGCTTTCTGATATATAAACAGAAAGCTTTTCTTTAATTATAAAACTTTAAGGAGAATCGAATGAAACACACAATAAAACTTTCCAGACGCCTAACAAATGTAGCCTCATTTTTATCTCCTGGTTCGCTTTTTGCTGATATTGGTTCTGACCATGCGTATCTTCCCTGTTATATATGCTTACAGGATAATGAGGCAAGAGCTATAGCTGGTGAAATTAATGAAGGTCCTTATCTCAGTGCTTGTAAAACAGTTGAATCATATCAATTAACAAATGTAGTAGACGTCCGTCTCGGTGATGGTTTAGAAGTGTTAAATAAAAATGAGGTTACCGAAATCGTAATAGCAGGAATGGGTGGTTCGTTAATAAAAAGTATTTTAGATGATGGCCGGGATAAACTTTTGAATGTAAAGCGAATAATTGTTCAACCTAATATAGAAGAACAAAATGTGCGAAGTTGGCTTTTATCGAATGGCTTTAAATTAACAAATGAAATTATTTTAGAAGAAAACAACCATATTTATGAAATAATTGTCGGAGATAAAGCAGATGAGATAAATTCTAGTAAGTCAACGCTGGAAGAAAAACAGCTATTTTTCGGCCCCTTATTAATGTCAAATCCAAATCCAGTTTTTTATAAAAAATGGCGTTCAGAGCATTCTAAACGAGCAGCAACGCTTGAGCAGATAAAAAAAGCAAATACTTTACATAAAGAAAAAATCAGACAATTTGAAATGGAATTAGATTGGATAGAGGAGGTTTTGCAGAATGAAAAAAAGTATTATTAATTCAGAAATTTTTAAGGTAATGGAAGAATGGGCACCAAAAGATTTTGCATATGATTGGGACAATGTCGGCTTACAAATGGGTTCCTTTAATAAATCTGTTAAAAAAATTATGATTACCTTGGATGTATTGGAATCAGTGGCAGATGAGGCTATAGAAAAAGAGGTAGATTTAATTATAGCTCATCATCCATTATTATTTAAACCTGTAAAGCGGTTGAACACAGATCAATCAAAAGGTCGAACCATTCAGAAACTATTACAGCATCATATATCTGTTTATGCCTCTCATACAAATTTAGATATAGCAACAGGAGGCATTAATGATATATTATGTGATTACTTAGGAATTCAAAATAGAAAAATACTTATCAAAACGCATTCTGAAAAACTTTTTAAAGTTATCGTTTATGTACCTAATACCCATATAGAAAATGTACGTGAAGCTTTAAGTAATGCAGGTGCAGGTCATATTGGGGATTACAGCCACTGCACATTTCAATCAGAAGGTCAGGGTACATTTAAACCGCTCGAAGGAACAAATCCTCATATTGGGATACAGAATAAACTGGAATATGTTAATGAACATAAAATAGAAACAATTGTACAAGAGAGGAAGCTTAATGATGTTTTGGATGCAGCTATTCAAGCACATCCATATGAAGAAGTTGCATATGATGTATACCCCGTAAACAACGAGGGCCAGGCATATGGCATTGGGCGAATTGGTTCATTAAACAAGGAAATGACCCTGCAGTCGCTGGCTGAAAAAGTAAAAAAGGATTTTAACATACCACATGTTCGTGTAACAGGCGATTTAACAAAAAAAATAAATAAAGCGGCTATATTAGGAGGAAGCGGTGAAAAGTATATTTATCAAGCGAAGCAAATGGGAGCTGATGTTTATATAACTGGTGATATGACTTTCCACAATGCCCAAGATGCGTGGGAAATGGGTTTATCCGTAATTGATGCGGGGCACTATATTGAGAAGGTCATGAAACAAGCAACAAAACAATATTTAGATCAAAAGCTTCCAAATGAAAATTTAGAAATAATTGTATCAGAAACAAAGACAGAACCGTTTCAATTTATTTAAATCTATAGCTTGATGATCGTAATCATCAAAAGGAGTTACAATGATGAAAAATACTGATTTTAAGCAATTTGCTTTTCATTCTTTACTTAATAATGTTATAAGGCAATTAAATTTTCAAAAACCTACTGAAATACAACAAAAAATTATGCCTTCCATTCTAAAAGGGGAAAGCGTAATTGGACAATCTCAGACAGGATCTGGAAAAACACATGCCTATTTACTTCCTCTATTTCAAAAAATGAAAACAGAGAGACAAGAAGTTCAATTTGTTATTACTGCCCCAACACGTGAACTTGCTACGCAGATTTATGAGGAAGTTAAGAAAATTACGCACTATGCCAATAAAGACGGCAAATGGATATCTAAACTTTTGGTTGGTGGGACGGACCGAGAAAAGATGGCTGAAAAGCTAAAACAACCGCCACATATTATAGTTGGAACTCCTGGAAGGATACTTGACTTAATTAAAAACGGAGCAGTATCAATTTATACTGCTCAATCCTTTGTTGTTGATGAGGCAGATTTAATGTTAGATTTGGGATTTCTCAGTGACGTAGATCGGTTGTTAACTCGATCAAAAGAAGATATACAACTGCTTGTCTTCTCAGCAACAATTCCGCAAAGACTAGAGCATTTTTTCAAAAAGTATCTAAAAAATCCTATACATGTTAAAATAAAGGATCAGTTATCTCCTGAGACAATGAAGCATTATTTGATTGCATTAAAACATCGAAATGAAGCAGATGTTATTAAGGAGTTTTCGAAAGTAGTAAACCCTTATTTAGCTATAATTTTTACTAACGGTAAAGATAAAGCAAATCAATTGGAGGCTGACCTACAAGAAAGAGGATTAAATGTAGGACTTATACACGGTGGTTTATCTCCCAGAAATAGGAAACGTACGTTAAAAGACATTCAAAACCTGCGTTATCAATATATTGTCTCAACTGATTTGGCTTCAAGGGGAATTGATATAAAAGGGGTCAGTCATGTTATTAATGCCCAGCTTCCCAAAGAAGAAGACTTTTATATCCATCGTGTTGGAAGAACTGCAAGAGCAGGAATGGAAGGAACTGCTATAAACCTTTACAATGATTCAGATTTAAATTTAATTAAAAAGTTAGAACAAAAGGGTTTACCATTTATATATACTGATATCAAAAATGGACAGTGGGTAGAAGCAAAAGCTTGGAATGAACGGAACCTGCGAACAAAAACAACTACAAACATAGAGAAAGAAGCATGGAGAAGAGTACAAAAGGCAAAAAAAGTAAAACCCGGTTACAAAAAGAAAATGAAAAAACAGCATGATGCAATCAAAAAACAATTACAAAAAAAATCGAACCCCAAAAAAAAGAGATAAAAAAGAAAACACAAATAAGATAGGAGAGGGCAAAGAATGGTTTTTTTAGGTTCTCATGTATCAATGAGCGGGAAAAAAATGTTATTAGGATCGAGTGAAGAAGCGGCCTCTTACGGCGCAAATACATTTATGATATATACGGGAGCACCTCAAAATACCCGCAGAAAACCAATTGAAGAACTGAATATTGAAAAAGGAAAAGCTCATATGGATGAGAAAGGCATGAATAATATTGTTGTTCATGCACCATATATTATAAATATTGCAAACACCGTTAAAAGTGAAACGTTTGATTTAGGTGTCACATTTTTACGCAATGAAATCGAACGGACGGAGGCACTTGGTGCTAAACAAATAGTTCTTCACCCAGGAGCACATGTTGGAGCGGGAGTTGAAAAAGGTATAGCAAAAATTGTAGAAGGGCTCAATGAGGTATTAGATGATCAGAGCAATGTACAAATCGCACTTGAAACGATGGCTGGAAAGGGAACAGAAATTGGTAGACGTTTTGAAGAAATCGCATCCATTATAGATGGCGTTAACCATAATGAAAAACTTTCTGTATGCTTAGATACCTGCCATATTCATGATGCCGGATATGATGTTATTAACGATTTTGATGGGGTGTTGAATCAATTTGATAAAATTATTGGAATTGATCGTCTCAAGGTAATTCATGTTAATGACAGTAAAAATGAACAAGGTGCACAAAAAGACCGACATGAAAACATTGGTTTTGGTTACATTGGCTTTGAAGCTCTGCACTATATTGTACATCATCCACAACTAAAAGAACTTCCGAAAATATTAGAGACACCATATGTAGGGGAAGACAAAAAGAATAAAAAACCTCCTTACAAGTTTGAAATCGAAATGATAAAAAAAGGAGAGTTCAAACCTGATTTAAAAAATGAAATTATTAGCCAGTAAAAATGAAGGAATGACGCTCCCAAGGGCCTCATTCCTTTTTTGATATTTTAAATTAATAAAAAAGATGACCTAAACCTTGAGAATGTACCAGCTCATTAAATATTTTTTGTGCTTTCTTTGCAGTTTCAGCGTTTGTTATTTGCGTTAAGGCTTGAAGCATTTTAATACGTTCATTCTCATCAAAGGGGTTTATAGGATGAGTTTTCACATAAGTCGTAATATCCTTTGCTTCCTTTTCAGTAACGGAAAATCCATATTGCTTAGCATAATATAATAATTCATCAGCCGTAAGGTTCTCTAACTTTTTTATGATTAAACTTTTTAAAAAATTAGACATATATTTATCATTCTCCTTAACTTATTCTCTTTACTATATGCAACAATGCTTAAAAATTAACCAATTGAAAGTAAAAATAACCAACCGAAGTAATCTTGGTAAAATGTAACATAAATGATAATTAGAAAGTAATCATAAACTATACATGCACCTCAAACAGCAAAAGGAGGTATTAGCATTATGGATGAACATGATCATACAAAGGAAATGGAAAAGTCAAACGATGATCTGGTATCTTCTAATTTAACTGAACCGCCTGCTGTCACCCCTGAAAGCAGAAGAAATGATGAAGAAGTAGCAGAAGAAATTAGTGCTGATGATTTTGATAAGCAGCTTCGTGTAGATGAAGAAGATAACGATACAGAAGTAAACAGTGTTTATGGATGGATTGGTATCGCTTTATCAGTCATATCCTTTTTTATGATGCCAATCATTTTAGGCGGCGCTGGGATTATTTTAGGTTTTATTTCCAGAAGTCGTGGTGCAGATGCATTAGGAAATACAGCTATAGCTGCGGGTGTAATATCAATTTTAATTACGCTTTTTGTTATTCCATTCGTGTAGAGAAAGAGGCTGATTATTATCGGCCTCTTTCCATTTATATGTTATTATGGTACAAGGGAAAATAATAATATTTAAAAATTTCTAGTTTATATGGATCCGCATCAGGGTTTATTTTTTTAAAATCAATGATAATTTGCTCAATGTCAATATTTGGTGTTTGGTGATGATTGTTATTTATTTGCTCAACTATTGATAATACTGTATCTCCGGGATATACTTTAATTTTTGCAGTACGAATATTAGCTTTTTCTGTAATTTCTGTATCAATTTTTGTATCTAGCGTATTTTTTATGATTCCTGTTGTTAAATCTTTATAGATACTCATAATAAATAAGAAAAGAAATAAAATGATACATATCCTTTTAAACTCCATATTTAAACTCCTTAATTAAAAAATCACCAAAAAATTATTTTAAAAGGTGGTAAAATCGTGGAATTTTTTCTTTCATCAGATTGGTTGGCATTACTTTTTACAGGACTTGGTACACTATTTTTAATAGGAGAAATTCTTGTTAATATGCGTGGAGGATTTGCAATATTAGGGATAGGGTTTATCACTGTTTATTTTTCAGTATTTCTTCAAACTCAATCCTTTGTTCTTATGCTTATTATTTATTTTATCGGTTTATTACTAATTATCATTGATGGAAAAGTATTAAATGACGGAACACTTGCAGCAATTGGATTAGTTGTAATGTTAACCTCTGTTGCATTAGCTTCTCCTACATTTACTGCTGGGATATATGCCATTTGTGGTGTTTTAATAGGAGCGGGAACTTCCTTCATTTTCTTGAAAATCTTTAAGAAACGGGAGATGTGGAATAAAATTATGTTGAAAGACAGATTAACGAAGGAGGCTGGCTATAATTCTTTAAACGCTGATTATAATCAGCTACTCGGAGAAAAGGGAATTACACTAAATGACCTACGACCTGTAGGAACAATTCGGATTAATGATAAGGATTACAGTGCCATTTCAAATGGACAATGGATCCCCAAAAATAATGAAATACAAGTAATAGAAGTTGATGGTACAAAAATTTTGGTGAAGCAATTATAAAATAAAAAAACGCAATGAATGATCACTTTCGTTCATTGCGTTTTTTTACAGCCAACATATCAAACATATTAAACAAGTCAAGTTAAAAAACTAATTTAAGTATCATTTGTGATTTGTAAATTTAATGTAAAGTATTTGCGAAGATACTTTACAAAATAAAGTTATTTATTAATAATGGAATGGTATACGACATAATCTGACAGAAAGTGAAGGGAAGGTTTAACCATTGGAAATCGATGTACAAGCTATGCTGTTTGAATTTATTGGCGGTTTAGGTATTTTTCTATTAGGCATTAAATACATGGGAGATGGATTGCAGCAATCTGCGGGAGATCGGTTAAGAGATATTCTTGACAAATTTACAAGTAATCCTTTTTTGGGTGTATTAGCTGGAATTATTGTTACTGTTCTTATACAAAGTAGTTCAGGTACTACTGTGTTAACTGTAGGCCTAGTTAATGCTGGTTTTATGACTTTAAGACAAGCGATAGGCGTTATTATGGGGGCAAATATTGGTACCACCATAACTGCGTTTATTATAGGCCTGGATATCGGGGAATACGCTTTACCAATAATTGCTGTAGGATGTTTTTTACTATTTTTCTTTAAAAATCAAAAAGTGAATGCCATTGGACAAACTATTTTTGGGTTTGGTGCATTATTTTTTGGGTTGGATTTAATGAGTGCTGGTATGGAACCGCTGCGCAGTTTAGAAGCATTCCATGAACTCACGGTCAGTATGAGTGATAATTCAATACTAGGTGTTGTTATTGGTACTGTTTTCACATTAATTGTACAAAGTTCTAGTGCAACAATTGGTATACTCCAAGGGTTGTTTGCTGAAGGAGCAATAGAACTAAAAGCAGCTATACCCGTTTTGATGGGAGATAACTTAGGAACCACTATAACAGCCATTTTAGCATCACTTGGTGCGACAGTTGCAGCAAAAAGAGCTGCATTTACACATGTTATTTTTAATTTAATGGGTGCAGCTATCTTTTTAATTTTTCTAAGTTTATTTACAACGTTCGTGAGCTATTTACAAGGCCAATTAAATTTAAATCCGGAAATGACAATTGCATTTGCACATGGAAGTTTTAATATGGCCAATACAGTTATTCAATTTCCTTTTATTGGTATACTTGCATGGATAGTTACAAAAATTATACCGGGTGAAGATACAATAATTGAGTATAAGCCAAAGCATTTGGATCCTATATTTATTCAACAATCATCGACCCTAGCGTTAGATCAAGCAAAATCCGAAATTGTTCGCATGGGCGAATACGCATACAAAGGCCTCGAGGAGACGAATTTATATTTAACAACGCAACAGCAAAAATATTCGGAGATGGCTGTTCAAGTTGAGGGAGCTTTAAATAACCTCGATCGGGAAATAACGGATTATTTGATAAGCATTTCCAGTGGAACAATGACAGAATTAGAAAGTGCAAAACACACTTCACTTATGGACACCGTTCGCGATATTGAACGAATTGGGGATCATTTCGAAAATATCGTTGAACTGATTGATTATAAAATTTCAAACAAAGTTAATATTACAGAACAGGCACAAGAAGACCTGAATGATATGTTTGACTTAACGATTTTAACCGTAAAGCAGGCCGTTAAAGCTCTTGAGACAATGGATAGAGAAGAAGCGCTTGCTGTTGCACAAAAAGAAGATCAAATAGATAAAATGGAGAGAAATTATCGTAAAAAACATATTATTCGCATGAATGAAGGAAAATGTAACGGTTCAGCAGGCATTGTTTTTGTCGATATATTAAGTAATTTAGAAAGAATTGGTGACCATGCAGTAAATATAGCAGAAGAGGTACTGGATTAAATCGCATCATTTATGTATTTAAGAAAATAATTGAATTTTAGTATTGAAAACTATATAAGAAAGTGCTATAGTATGTATTGTTGTTTCTAAAGACAACAATACATACTAATTATTTAAAAAAATATTTTAAAAAATATTTCAAGAAAATAATTGACAGATCGTGTCGAACATGATAAATTATATTTCGTGCCTAACCAATATCAAAAAATATAAAGACATTATCTCATAGAGAAAATGTAAATTTGATTAACTAATTACTTGTTAAACTTTACCGATCTAGTTATAAGTAACCTTGAAGAACCAATTAACTGTAAATAAACATGTAGATGCCAGGGAAAAAGAACGATTGTTAATAGATACTAAAATCATTCCACAGTAGCTCAGCGGTAGAGCTATCGGCTGTTAACCGATCGGTCGTAGGTTCGAATCCTACCTGTGGAGCCTTATTTGGCGGTGTAGCTCAGCTGGCGAGAGCGTACGGTTCATACCCGTAAGGTCGTGGGTTCGATCCCCTCCGCCGCTACCAATCTACTTCATTTGGCGGTCGTGGCGAAGCGGTCAACGCACCGGATTGTGGCTCCGGCATTCGTGGGTTCGATTCCCACCGGTCGCCCCATTACATTAGTAAAATATTTTATTAAGGACCCTTAGCTCAGTTGGTTAGAGCTATCGGCTCATAACCGATCGGTCGCAGGTTCGAATCCTGCAGGGTCCACCATTATACGGAGGAATACCCAAGTCTGGCTGAAGGGGTCGGTCTTGAAAACCGAAAGGGGTGTCAAAGCCCGCGGGGGTTCGAATCCCTCTTCCTCCTCCATACATAAACTTGCTAAGATAAATAGAAATAATGGCTCGGTAGCTCAGTCGGTAGAGCAAAGGACTGAAAATCCTTGTGTCGGCGGTTCGATTCCGTCCCGAGCCACCACTAAATGACGTAACAAGCAAAAATGCTTGTTTTTTTTGAGGGTAATTTTTCTGAAATTTCATTGTTTATTTTATTGCTAGAAAAAGTATGTGAAAGCGTAGATCATCTTTCATCCAACTTACATTAATCAAGGACTTCAAGAGAATGCAAAATATTTGCATGAGTTGAAACGCTTTGGTACTCTTGATAAGTAAAGGTGAATAATATATCCTTTTACTTTAGAATAATTTTGAAGGAGGAAATTTAATCATGGCTAAATTTGAATTACCTGAACTACCTTATGCATACGATGCTTTAGAACCAACAATCGACAAGGAAACAATGAACATTCACCATACAAAGCATCATAATACTTATGTTACAAACCTAAATGGTGCTTTAGAAGGTAATGAAACCCTTCAATCTAAATCGTTAGAAGACCTTATAAGCAATTTAGAGAATGTACCTGAAAACATCCGTACTGCAGTACGAAATAACGGTGGTGGACATGCTAACCACAGTCTTTTCTGGAAAGTTCTATCACCAAACGGTGGAGGAAATCCATCAGGAGAACTTGCTGATAAAATTAATGGTAAATTCGGAAGCATTGATAAATTTAAAGAAGAATTCGAAACAGCTGCAAAAAAACGTTTTGGTTCTGGATGGGCATGGTTAGTAGTTAATAATGGTGAACTAGAAGTAATGAGTACTCCTAATCAAGATAGTCCTTTAATGGAAGGGAAAACGCCTATATTGGGGTTAGATGTTTGGGAGCATGCATACTACCTAAACTATCAAAACAGACGTCCTGAATATGTTTCTGCATTCTGGAATGTAGTAAATTGGGATGAGGTAGCCAAGAATTATAACAATGCTAAATAAGAATGAGTTTAAAAATACGAGGAAATATCCTCGTATTTTTTTATGCAAAAACAGCTATATTGGCTTTATATAAATTTTTTTGTGAGGGCTTTTTGTATATCTCATGCCGATTTGCTCACACTATTTAAAGAGAAAAAGGAGCCTTGAGATATGCAAAAAAAACTTAGTTTTTTATCAGAAAAAATGGATATTGATCGTGATTTAATTTTTTTGTTAATTATTGGAGGGCTCTATTCGTTAGGGCTTTTTCTTTCTAACACTTTTGTAAATGTTTATTTATGGAAACAAGCGGGTGACTATATTACTATCGCTGTTTATAACCTAGCTATATACCTGTTTCAACCTATTACTTTCATTTTGGCAGGAAAGACTGCAAAAAAAATTGATCGTATTATTGTATTAAGACTAGGGGTTATTTTCTTATCTGTATTTTTTATGAGTGTATTAATCATTGGAGAAAAGGCAGCTACTTATAATTTCATACTCGGGAGCCTGCTCGGTATCGGTTATGGATTTTACTGGCTTGCTTTTGATGTTTTAACATTTGAAATTACCGAACCAGATACACGTGATTTTTTTAATGGATTCCTAGGTGTCTTGCAATCTTTTGGAGGAATGGTTGGCCCGTTAATTGCTGGGTTTATCATTGCGAAAATGTCAGATAATACAGGGTATACGACAATATTTACGATTTCTTTTATTTTGTTTATCTGTGCTGTAGCCTGTAGCTTCTTTTTAAAACGGCGTCAAGCAGAAGGAAGCTTTCAATTTAAAAAAATTTTAAGAGAAAGGCACCATAATAAAAATTGGAACCGAATTTTATATGCCCATATTTTCCAAGGTTTAAGGGAAGGGATTTTCCTATTTGTTATCACAATCTGGGTATTTTTAGTGACCAAAAGTGAATTTGCCTTGGGTATGTTTAATTTACTTTTATCTGGTTTATCATTAGTATTTTATTTTATTGCAACGAAATTCATTAAACCCGCCCGAAGGAAGTTAGCTATATTAATTGGAGCTGCCATGCTGTACTTTTCACTTTATATCATTTTATTTCAAATTAGTTATACCAAATTGCTTATATATGCGATTATAATTGGTATTGCCTATCCAATTATCAGTGTACCGTATGTATCATTAACTTATGATGTAATCGGTAAGGCGCGGGATGCAAAAGATTTACGTGTTGAATATATCGTTGTCAGAGAATTTTTTGTGAATATCGGGAGAGTAATATCCATTAGTATTTTTCTTCTGACTGTTATCAATTTCTCTTCTGAACTGGCAATTCCTATATTGTTAATGATTTTTGGTTCAGGTCATCTTTTTATTTATTTATTTGTAAAAAATATATATTTGACTAGCTCCCCAGAAAAAGAAATCATGATAAAAGATCGAATAACTGATGAAAAAAATCGTTAAATGAGTTAGAATTTCATAAATTAAATGCTATAATAGGAAAGGATTTATATAGCTTTAGACAAAATGAGGGGAATAAATAGTGAAAAATAAAAAAAGAAAAAAAAGACCACAACTTCCTTTCCGTTTAAATATCATCTTTTTTATCGTGTTTCTACTATTCTGTGGCTTAATTCTTCAATTGGGAGTTGTTCAAATACTACATGGCGAAGGGTTTCAGGAAGAAATTGACCGTACAATTAAAGATACAACCAAAATTCCTGTGCCTCGTGGATTAATTGTTGATCGAAATCAAAATGTAATCGTAGACAATAAACCTTTATATTCAATAACTTATACACCAGCAAAAGGTACACAGGCTGAAGATAAATTAAAAGTAGCGGAAAAATTAGCGGAATATATATCGATGGACAGTAAAGAGCGAATCGATGGCTTAACTGAACGCAACAAAAAAGAGTATTGGTATTTAAAAAATAAAAAAGAAGCAGATAAACGCCTTTCTGAAGAAGAAGCAAATGAAATGAGTAATGCAGAACAATACGATACGATTTTAGACCGGATAACAGAGAAAGAAATTAGTGATTTTACAAAACAAGAACTTGAGGTAATGGTCATTAAAAAAGAGTTGGATAAAGCATATTCCCTAACTCCACAAATAATTAAAAACGAAGATGTTACTCCGAAAGAATATGCACGTGTTGCAGAACATTTAGACCAACTTCCTGGAGTTAATGCTACAACCGACTGGAATCGTTCCTATCCATTTAAGGATAGCTTTAAATCACTTCTAGGATCGATTACATCGCAAGAAGAGGGACTCCCTGCGGAAAAAATCGATTATTTCCTAACACGAGGTTATAGTAGAAATGATCGTGTTGGTAAAAGTGGTTTGGAAGAACAATATGAGGAAGTTTTACGTGGCAGAAAAGAGCAAGTGCAATATACAACAACGAAATCTGGACAAGTAATTGATTCCGAGGTTATTGTAGAAGGACAGCGCGGGAAAGATTTAGTTTTAACTATCGACATGGAACTGCAAAAACGCGTAGATAAAATTGTAAAAAAAGAGCTGAAAACAGCAATTCA
Organism: Virgibacillus alimentarius; assembly: GCF_017874635.1. Lineage (NCBI taxonomy): Bacteria > Bacillati > Bacillota > Bacilli > Caryophanales > Bacillaceae > Virgibacillus > Virgibacillus alimentarius. Next base: position 29,879 of record NZ_JAGIKX010000002.1, on the reverse strand, counting down.
AAAACACCCGCATGCAAACCGATTTTTGAACGATGCATTCGCTGTTGTCATTAATCCTCAAACTGGCGAATTATTAGCAGTGTCCGGCCAGCATTATGACCGTGAGGAAGGCAAGTTTGAAAATGCAGCCTATAAAGCATTATATGAGGCACATCGACCCGGATCGTCTATTAAAGGGGCAACAATAGCAGCGGGATATCAATCAGATGTTATTTCACCTGGTCAAACATTTTACGATGCCCCAATCAAGATAGCAGGTACACCAGAAAAAAGTTCTGTCTCTAACTTAGGATCCATTAATGATATAAATGCTTTAAAACGGTCTTCAAACGTATACATGTTTTATATCGCTATGCGCATGGGTGGGGAATATGATTATCAACGTGGAAAATCAATTCAATTTAATCCTGAATCCGTTCAAGAGATAAGGAATTATTTTCACCAATTTGGCTTAGGGGTTTCAACAGGAGTCGACTTTCCTTATGAAGCGACTGGGTATGTAGGACAAACACCACCTAATTTACTCGACTTTTCAATTGGCCAATATGATACGTACACAACAATGCAATTAGCACAATATATTTCAACAATTGCGTCAGATGGCTACAGAGTACGTCCTCATTTCGTGAAAGAAATTCGAGACCCTGATTCTGAAGGTGAGGGGACTGGCCCTATTCAAAAAAGTATTAATACGAAGGTACTAAATAAAATTGGGATTAAGGATGAAAATCTTAATCGAATTCAGGAAGGATTTCGTAAAGCCTTCCAGGAAACTGGAGGCACAGCTTCATCCTATTTTTCAGGAAAAGATTACGATCCTGCTGGTAAAACGGGTACTGCACAGCACGAAGTGTACGAGGATGGGAAAAAACTAGCTGAGACGGAAAATCTGACATTAGTCGGATATGCACCATTTGACGAACCTGAAGTAGCTTTTGCTGTCGTTGTACCTAATACGGGGAATGTAAGTGGACAACATCCAATTAACAATTTAATTGGAGAGAAGATTTTAGATGAATATTTTGACCTTAAAGAGGAACGAGATAAGAAAAGTAAAAAAGAGAATAATTAAAAAGGAAAAATCCTAAACAAAAGTTTAGGATTTTTATTAATTACTGCTATTTCGTAAGTTCTTCTGCAATTTCTTCTCTACTCATTTTATTATTCAATTTATGTTTTCCTAGCTGAATTTGTTGGCTGTAATCGTTTTTCTCTAAGTATTGATCAAATTTAGTTGCATCTTTAATAATATTATTTTCAGCTAAAGTCTCGCTGATTTCTGAAGGTAACATCCCAGACTCTATGTTAATTGTAAAAGTTTCTGATTCTGTTTGCGTTTCATCATTCTCTTTTTTGTTACCATTTTTCTCTGCCTTATTTTTCTTTTTAGAATTTGTTTGGTTTTTTTCTTTTTGCTTAGAACTACTGTTTTTGCTGTTATCTTGTTCATCATTTACAGATAGTGTGATATATTCATCTTCTGTAACAACGTGATACCCATCAGTTTTTATGGCTTCAATCATTTCATCGGTTGATAGATTATCTAAGTTTGCCTTTGATGTATCAAATTTATAGAATGCCAGTAATAAAATTGCAGCCGCTGTAAATAATCCTATAGCAAAATAACGAATAGGTTGTTTCATGTATATCCCCTCAATGAATATTAATATGCTTTCATATAGCTAATTGCTTATTTATTTTTGGAATAGTTATCTAGAGAAATATCATCAGAGAGAAGTTCCTCTTCTAAAACTTTGATTTTCTTTTTTAATTGATATGTATCTTGCATTGTTGAAATAGAGATTTGTTCTAATTGACTTTCCATCTCATCAAACCTATCTTTCATAAAAAAAGATAAAATAAATAACACAATAGCGACTATTACTAATGTCAAAATTACATAAATCATTATTTAACCTCCATTTTAGTCATTCCTTATTAAGTTATAACATAAAATGAAGGGAAGAACCATTATAAAATAGACATTCATGTAAATTTTTATTGAAAAAAGTAAAACATTAGTTTTTTTACTATATTGTCAAAACGAATGATTTATTCACGTCTTATGGTGGTCTGGTATAACTGTATCTGTATTAAGTAATTCTAATTCCCTAATTTGATCACTATATGTAAATTCCTTTCCAAACTTAATAATACTTAGTATAATACATTCTTAATATCATTATTATTATGCAATGCTTAGTGCCACTGACTTGATAATAAATCAACCAAGATAATGAGAGGGGTACTTGTCGAATGAAGTTAAAATTTATTTGGATATCGTTAATGAGTGCTATGTTGATATTATCCGGTTGTGAGGATAAGGAAATACCAATCGAGACAACATCGGAAGATACAAACAGTGCTCAATCAGAAAGTAACCAAAAGGATATTGATGATCATTTAGAGGAAGAGCGAGATAAAATTAATCAATATATGAACATTAATATGAACGACGCAATCGAACATCACAACAAAGCGATGGAAGCGATCGACAAAGCTCAAAATATGGATATCGAAAAAGAACAGTATGAGGTATTTATTAATGAAGTATTGCCTGAGGCCAAGAAAGCGTTAAGGGATGCAAAATCACTTAAAGCCAATTCAAATCCAAAAGATCTTGATCAATTAGAGGAAAAATTAGTCAAACCATTAAATACGTTTGTAAACTTATTAGAATACAAAGGAGAATTGATGAAAACCAAATCAGAACAGAAGAAAAAAGAATTAGAAAAAGTATATGAAGAACATGTGAAGAAATACATGGAAGAATTAAAATCTTACTATGACAAGCTTGAAGCTATTAAAAAGAAATATAATTTGGACTTTAATTTAGATAATATTAATGTCTTAAAAGAACAAATTAAACGGACCATTGAAATAGCAGAGTATTTGAAAGTTTCTTCTAAACATTTAAAGGAATTGATTGCATTCCAGCAAGAAGCATTGAATGCCTTGCATGCATTAATAGAAAATCAATCTACTTCTGGAAATAAGCTAACAGAAAAATTTACAGAGAGCCTTTTTCCAGAATTAGAAAAAATATTGGATAGAGATCGGACTCAAAATCTTAATCCAGAAAAATTAAGTGAATCTATTGATCAATTAAAAGAGGCCACTGAAAATAATTTAGAAGCATTGGAAATGCGGAAAAAAGGCATCGACAATAATAATACGGAACTGATTGAAAAATCCCGTGAAAAATATAAAGAATATGAAGAAAAAATTGATGAATTTCGTTCTAATCTAGAAGATGCAAAATCAAAAATAGATGACATTAAAAATAGAGCAGAGTAACTCTGGAATTCAGTCCATAATGTCATAAATTACGAAGCAAATACGAAACAATAACCTAATTTTTTAAGATGTATCTTGATTGTTTTCTAAAGATCTGCTATGATAATTAAGTCCGATGTGAAGATATAAAAGCTAAATGGCAAGTTTTCATGATTTGGAGGGATAAACATGCGAGTAAACATTACATTAGCTTGTACTGAAACTGGTGATCGAAATTATATTTCTACAAAAAACAAGCGTACTAATCCTGAGCGTTTAGAGCTTATGAAATATTGTCCACGCCTAAAAAAACATACATTACACCGTGAAACAAAATAATGATATGTTTAAATAAAACTCTTATCCGAGGATAGGAGTTTTATTTTTATTTATTTTCATTCCTACGATATACTTTTAATAAATGATGAGAAAGGTGATTTAGTTGGATAAAGAGCAGTTACGTAAATCAGCAATTATGTCACTAAAAAATATTTCACACCATGACAAAAAACAAATTGAAAATAAATTAGCCGAAAATTTAATGAATTCCACTTTATGGAAACAAGCAGAAACGATTGGAATTACAATGGCACAGGAATTTGAATGGAGTACAAAACCAATAATCAAAGAAGCATGGAATAATGGAAAAACAATTTGTGTCCCCAAATGTAATCCACAAAACAAACAACTTACGTTTTATCAATTACAAGACTTTAATCAATTAGAGATTGTCTATTATAATTTACTGGAGCCCAAACCAGAAGAAACAGAAGAAATAGTCAAATCGAACATTGATTTATTGGTTGTACCTGGCATTGTTTTTGATAAAAGAGGTTTTCGTATCGGGTTTGGCGGCGGCTACTATGATCGCTTTTTAACCGATTTTTCTAATAAAACCGTTTCAATAATAAGTACGATGCAACTTAGAGATCACTTACCGAATGATTCTTTCGATATCCCAGTGAATCATATTATTACGGAAAATGGCATTGTGTTATAGGGGGAGATTCCATGAATATTGAACGTTACTCTAGGCAAAGGTTATTTTCACCTATTGGCGATATAGGTCAGGAGCGTATAGGTAATTGTTCTATACTTGTTGTAGGAGTCGGAGCTCTAGGTACTGTACTTAGTAATCACCTTGTCCGCGCTGGAATTGGCAAGTTACGTATAGTAGACCGCGACTATGTAGAATATAGTAATCTGCAAAGACAAATGTTATTTGATGAAGACGATGTAGAGAAAGCACTGCCTAAAGCTGTGGCAGCTAAACAAAAACTAAAGAAAATAAATAGCGAAGTTCATATCGAAGCATTCGTTGAAAACGTTACAAATAATAATATCAATAAATTTATTGATGGAATTGATATTGTTCTAGATGGTACTGATAATTTTTCTACAAGATTTTTATTAAATGATATATGCTATAAAAGAGTTCTCCCATTTTCCTATGGTGGCGTTGTGGGGTCGCGTGGAATGTCTGCATTTTTTATTCCGAATGAAACACCTTGTCTGCGGTGTCTGACAAAAGAGGAAGCTGAAAGTGGACAAACATGCGATACAGTTGGAGTTATTGCTCCTGCAGTTGATATAGTATCATCAATGCAAGTTACAGAAGTATTTAAATACATAACAGGCAATAAAGCTCATTTAAGAAATACATTACAAACCTATGATATTTGGTACAATCAACAATATGAAATGAAGTTTCCTTCGCCAGACCCTAAATGTCCTACATGTCAACACGCTATATATCCATCATTACAAAGAAAGGCAACAGAAAATGAAACTGTATTATGCGGTCGTAATACGGTGCAAATTCACCAAAAATCGAATATGGATTTAAAAAAATCGGAAAAAAAACTAGCTCGTGTTGCAAAGACACAGCTTACACCTTTTTTATTAAAAGTACAGTTTAACAACGAAATAAATTTTGTGATTTTTCCAGATGGTCGTGTACTTATTCAGGGAACAGAAGATACAACGAAAGCTCGAAACTGGTATGACCGTTATATCGGCTCGTGATGCATAAAATATGACCTATTAGAAAACCCTACCTAATAACACCCTTGATTAAAATATAAAGGAGTTTTTAGGTTGAGAATAGTAGTCACTTTTGCAGTTCTGCTAACCATTATATCTGTAATTTATAAATGGCGATATAAGTTAATGAATATGATTTTGGCAATTACATTATTAAGAAAAATAGCAGTTACCATTACGATGAATATGCCTATAATTAAAAATAAACTTCTTCCTAACTTATTTAAGCGCCCAGCACATACTTATTCGGAATAAATAAAAATAGTTAAAACAGCTTCTTTTTCTTATTTGCAGAAAAAGAAGCTTTGTTTTGATATCATATATGTAGAGGGAGGGAGGGGAAATATGGCACTAGACGAAAAACTGATGTACCAACTGGCATACAATTTAGTAGCTAATAATGGTTATCATATCTTATACATAAACGAAAAGCAGGAAGAAATTTGGTTAGAAAAACTGGAACAGAAAACGTCTAAAATATTTCGATTTGTACACCAGGGGTTCGATTGGAAAAATTATTTAAAACAGGATATTGCTATTGTATTTCAGAAAATAAAAGCTGCGAAACATCTATTGCTTGGTAAGCATATTGAAATACACAATGTTTATATATCTCCATATTCTCCTGTAGATGACTGGGAAATGTTAAAAAAACCAATGCAGTTGAATGAAAAAAAATCAGTAAGAATGCAAGTGTATTACTTAGATGAACATCATTTTAATGATGAAAAAGAAAAACTTAAAAAAATCGTTGATATGTCTTCAGTAGAACCAGTTAAAAATAATCCGGATGAAGAAAGCATAAATAAATATAAAACGTATCTCGCCAACACCTATTATAATCAGCTACAAAGCACAGAAAATGTTTTATCTTACGGTAAACCTTTTTTCACTTATTTATTAATATTAATCAACACCATAATGTTTTTTCTCCTTGAACTGAATGGAGGAAGTCAAAATATAGCAACTTTAATTTATTATGGTGCCAATTATAACCCTGCTTTACTTGATGGACAGTGGTGGCGAATATTAACATCTATGTTTTTACATATCGGTTTTGCCCATTTGTTTATGAATATGCTGGCACTTTTTTATTTAGGCACCATTGTCGAAAAAATATATGGATCTTGGCGCTTTATACTCATTTATTTCATGGCTGGTGCAGGGGGTGGCTTAGCAAGTTTCGCATTTACAATTAGTGTATCTGCAGGAGCTTCTGGGGCTTTGTTTGGCTTATTTGGCGCCTTGTTATTTTTTGGGCTTATTTATAAAAAATTATTTTTTCAAACGATGGGAAAGGGATTACTTATTATCATCGGAATTAATTTGATATTTGGGTTTTTGGTGCCGCAAATTGATAATGGCGCACACCTAGGTGGGTTATTAACTGGATTTTTGGCTACAGCTATTATTTATCTTCCAAATAAGAAAAATTTTCTTGTCCAGGTTTCCGCATTGATAATTTATGTTCTAATAATTACGGGATTAGTCATACTCGGTGTAACATAATAATGAGGTAGGCAATAAGCGTATTTTTTAACATGCGAAAGAAGATAGATTGATTCACAAAACTTAAGTATAGAGATTAATGAGTAAATATAAAAGGGGGTAATAATCTCCCCCTTATAATCGCTGAATCAATTTTTCCTTTTTTCCGTTGAGTTCAAAGAGAACGACTAAATGTGAACGATCCTTACTTATTAAAATGAGTGGAATATAATTTGAATTTTTGTCCATGCTATTTAAATTAGCGGCTGGAATAATATAGTTTTTATATAGTCCCTCCCACAATTGACCAATAATTTTATTGGTCTCTTCCTGATCCATGCCAGGAAGGCTCCTGTCATCGTACAAGTATAGACGGGAAAGGGGGATGGAAGTATAGGATTCTTTATTAATATTAAAATGTGTAATTAATTGATTCCAATGATGTAATAATGTACTTTTCTTCGCTTGATCCAAAGCATCTTTTTTATTATGCTCATGCTTATTTTGGGGGGAACGGAAAGATTTATATTCATTATCAGAAATCGAATCAAAAACATATAATTCATCATGAGTCATTTCTTGAATACTTTTAATATTCTCTTCCGAAGAATGAATCTCACCATGGTGAAAGGAAATAACATCAAAAATACTTTCCTTATTCCTATCAAGCTTTTCGCTTATTTTAATTGTATCGGTATCTTCTATCCATTTACTGCGAACACCTCTAAGCTGTCCATTTTCATATAATAGAGAAACGTCTTGTCTTAAATACAAGGGCTGGCTGCTCTTGGAACCGCTGATCCATTGAAGAACATAACCATCTTTACTATCCTTATTGGAAAAATTTAATTCGGAGTAAGCATTCGTAAATGTATTCTCTTCATCAATAGGAAAGTACGTAATTGTAGGAAGAGAACTGTTTTTATACATAAGTACAAATGTTAAGACAAGTACAGCAGTTACAAAAATAAAGAAAATAAGTTTCCGCAACTAAGACTCATTCCTTTGTGGTTTATGACTTTACTAAAGGTCTATGCGGAATAATCGATATTTATTCGGGATGTTCTAGCATATATTACTCGTTATATTTATAGAGAAAGGTGACTCCAATGCAAACAGTTTACGACGTTCAACAAATTCTTAAAAGATTTGGTATATACATCTATACTGGTGATCGGTTAGGTGATTTGGAATTAATGGAAATGGAAATGAAGGAATTATACCTTGCAGAATTTTTGCCTATTAAACAATACCATATGGCTAAAATTATACTAAGAAGAGAAGCTGCACTTATAAGAGAAGAATCAGAAAATAAAAGTTAGAGACAATAGCAGATATTAAAAAATATGGAAAGAGCTTACATTAGGATGCCAGCTTTTCCATATTTTTATATTATCCGGATATTTCAGAAATAATTGTCATAATCGAAAAGAACCCGAACGCTAGAGCTGTAGCGGCAGAAAATACTAAAGCAAAAATGTTTTTAAACTTTAATTGGCGAACTACAGATATTACAGATACGAGTGCGACCATTAACAAAATAATTCCAAGTACCATACTTATACTTCCTCCTTACGTCATATTCATTTGTAATTGTTTGATATAATACTGACATTTCTATATTATGTAACTAACCAGTTCTTATTTAATTTTATAGCATAATATTCAATTTGTCGAGTTTAATTAGGCTGATTTTGGTTTTTTAAGCAGAATTCTTATATGGAGGTTTTTATGATGCAAATTAAACAAATGTCTTTAGGTCCACTAGGAACAAACTGTTACATATTATATAATCAAAAAGAAGCTGTGATTATTGATCCGGGCGGGAATGCAAACCAAGTGACCTCTTTCCTAAAAGAAGAGGGATTAACTCCCCAAGCAATTTTACTAACACATGCTCATTTTGACCATATTGGTGCAGTAGATGAGCTTCGTTCCTACTTTAATATTGATGTTCATCTTCATGAAAACGAAGCTGATTGGCTCACAGATCCAAATTTAAATGGATCCCACCGATTTGTAGGTGCAGAAATAAGTACAAATCGCCCTGAACATTTCTTAACCCCCGGAATAATGGAATTTGCTTCATTAAAATTTGAAATAAAACATACACCTGGGCATTCCCCGGGAAGTGTTAGCTTTATCTTTCATAACGAGCAAAAGATTTTCAGTGGAGATGTATTGTTTCAGCAAGGGATTGGTCGAACTGACTTAATAGGAGGAAGCTTGGAGCAGCTTGAGAAAAGCATCAAAAATCAACTTTTTACGTTAGAGGATTCCTATACTGTATATCCAGGTCATGGACTAGAAACATCAATTGGATCAGAAAAAAGAAATAATCCATTTGTATCTGCTTAAGGATGTTTGCATCTCCCAAAAAAGAAAATAAATGAGTTTGCGAGTAAGTCCATAGAAAAAACCCTGCACATCATTTATGTAAGCAGGGTTTTTCTACTTAGTGTCCGAAACCAGGAACTAATATAAATTCCGAATACCAAGTAAAGCCTATAAAGAATACTGTTAAGTAAGCCCCGAACATATACATATACATACGTTCAGATAATTTCAAATAACTTAATGTTAGGAAAAATACCGTTTGGACTAGAAATAATAATGCCGTTTTATTCATGTCACCGACAAAAAACATTACTGTAAATATACCAGTCCAAAAGGCAAGTACACGAAACATACGATCCATGTTTCATCCTCCTTTAGGTAACCTTATCAAAGCTATTATAAACGAGTATGACATGATTGTAAATAAAACTTACCATACGGTTGCATATTTTTACCTTTATGGGAAAAATTATATTCTTGTGTGAGATATTTATGGTTATGTTTCCCGTAAATGTACTTATTATACTTTATCATCTTTAAACAGGGTGACATTATACTGGTTTTGGTTTTCAGTATTATTTGTCTTTATAAAAAACTGCGCCTGAATCTCTTGTTTACCTTTTATTGTATACGTTATTTCTACAGTACCATCAGGAAACATATATTCTATGGTATCTGTTTTATTTTCAAGACCATCAACATTTTCTTTGAATTTTGTATATCCCATTTGCATAAGTGTTTGGGTTTTTATCTGCTCGGTAAGTTTATAGGTAATTTGCACATCATTTTTATAAATTGTTACACTAGATGTGACTAAAATAAAAACTAAAGTTGTAATAAACATAACATACGGTAAAAAAAATCCATATTGATTAGTTATAAAAGCTGATTGTTTTCTCATAACGTTCTCCTTGCAAGTCTACAATAGTTACCTTAAATCCATAGGGAAGGGATTTAAGATTAAACTCTCTTATATCCCTTAAATAAATCTCATGTCCCTTGCCATCAACTTGACGCCGAATAAGATCTTTATACATTTCAATCGACGCAATAACGAACTCTTCATCCTCCTCCAAAACAAGTTCAACTGTATTATTGCTAACATGGCAACTTGCTGCATGAATAACGTCATTTTGTAAAAAATGAAAGAATTGATGTACAGCTATTTCATTATGGTTAGAAGAATAATTAGCCGAACTAATTATATAGGCTAATAATGGTATCGTGATAAGCAATACAGTAATTGTGAATAGCATGGAGAGAAAAGTAAATCCTCGTTCATTTTTCCAAAAGCCCATATATACATATTTTTTCATTTCTTTCCTTAACATTTTCCCATTCCGCACATCCCTTAATAAGTTTTTCCTTATATGAGAAGTGAAATTTGACAGGAGTTTCACTTATTGTTTTGATAAATGTTGAGGGCAGCGTTTTTTTCTTTTCCCATAAAAAAGGTTGTAGCTCATCATGTAATCGTGATGTGATTATTCGACGATCACTTAATATTTCTCTGTCTTTTAACAGAAGTGACGTGATTGGCACAGTCGTTGATACGATCGTAAAGATAATACTTGAGGCAACTAATACTTCGATCAAAGTAAATCCTTTATTGTTGTTCAATATAGCACCTCGCTTTACCTAATGGGAATATGATGTTGTATTTCGTATTTTTAGTTTTGAAAGAGATTGTACCAGGTTTACTGATGCTGCCATGCTTATTAAAAGTTAATTCTTTATTCGTACGAAAATCAATGATAGAACCAGCAGGAGTCTTTCGCCTAATAATTTCATCAGATACTCTGTTTAAAACTGAATAACCATCTTCTCTAAACTGCAAAACAATAGATCGATCAGGAGCTCCAACGGAGAAATTTTGAACATACATTACATCCGATTCAAATGTCTTTAGAAATTGTTTTTCCTGGTGCTTTTCGATACTTGAAATATGAAGCGGGGCGCTAAGTAGAATCAGTAGAGACCAAACTCCAAGGACAATAAGAATTTCCAATAATGTAAATCCATTTTGTTTATGGGCTTTTAACTTTACCATCCGCATAGCCTAGCTTTTTTTTGTTAGGGCAGGTTGTCTGGTCTTCAGTAATATAATTTGCTGATTTTAAAACATCTAAAGATAGAGGATAGTTTCCGTTATCAAGATAGTAGGCATCCACCTGAGCTTGAACTACTGATACTAAGGCGTCACACCCCTTATCATTAACCTCTTTACTCTTGCCCCCTAAATTTGGGACAATCAAGATAATTAAGACGGATATAATCATTAAAACGATTAACATCTCGATTAGTGTAAACCCTTTATTGTTTTTTAACATATAGACATCTCCTTATATCGAATTAATTAACTGAAACATAGGCCACATTAAAGTGACATATATAAAAATGATAAAGCTTGCTAAAATAATAAAAAATAGTGGTTGTATCAACGTGATCGCTTTAATAATTTTTCGCTGCAATTCCTCCGTTAACATTTCAGCGTAAATAGTTAAATCTTTTTCTAGAGCATCCATATTTGCATTTTTTTGAAATATAGTCGCTATTTGCTTATCTAGAAAGGAAAATTGAGATAGTAAACTAGAAATTGGATATCCCTTCGATAACTCCTCAATCATTAAATTAGAATAATGAGCAATAATTGGAAGTTTTTCTTGTTTTGCTAAATGATGAAGTATCTCCTTAATAGACATTCCTGTTTTTAGAAGCGTACTTATATGAGTAGCAAATAAGAAGGATGTTTGGAGTTTTAGAAATTTACGGTAAATTGGCAACGCATTATAAAATTTAATTTGTTTATCTATTTTAATTTTCCTTTTATTAAATTGCCAAAATAGGGCGCATGCAAAGACCATAAAACAGCATGCCATTACAAATATTCCTAAATAATCAATAATCATCATGGAAAGAATAACTGTTGAAGATGCAGCTGAACTTTCTTGAAAAAGATCAACGAAGGAGGGTAATACTGAGTTTTTTATAAAGTACAATAAGGTAGAAAAAATCAGCAGTAAAATAAGAGGATATCTTATCATTTGCTCGAATTTTTTCATGTATTTTACACGATGTGCATACATTTCAATACACTTATTTATGCTTGTTTGGAGGTCTCCATTGACTCTCACAAAAAATAAATAAGTGGTAATTGTAGGGTGAAATTTACTTTGTTCAAAAGCCTTATCAATCTTATAACCACTTTTTAATGAAGTCATTATTTCGGTTGCTATTTTAGCAAGTTGATTATCCCATTTCATGATTTCTAATGCTTCAATTAATGGATAACCATTCGCTAATAAGCGCGAAAGCATTCGAAGGAAGCGAAGCTGAACTTCATTTGGCAATTTCCTCCTTTTATGAATAGAGATATGTTTCTTTAGAAATAAAACCATAAGCATAAGCCTTTCTTCGTAAATGATGAAATGAATGAAAGTTATCCATTATTTGATGATCAACTCCGTTTAATATATCTTCTAATACATCTTCCTCTAGCAGTTCCAGAATAGCTGTTCGTTTTGTAGTTCCCCTCACTTGAATGGGTAATAACTCCAAAGCAGCAACAGCGATTAGTGATTGCTGTATATCCGACTTTTTAATTCCCATTTCGAGAAGTCTGTGTATAGTGCCTTGTGCATTTTTAGCATGCAACGTACTTAAAACAAGATGTCCAGTTAATGATGCGTTAAAAGCAAATTGTGCTGTTTGCTCATCACGAATTTCTCCTACCATAATAACATCAGGGTCATGTCTTAAAGCTGCTTTCAATCCTGTTTGATAGGTGATACCAGCTTTTTCGTTCACTTGAACTTGTAAAATATTATCCATATCTTTTTCAATCGGGTCTTCTAATGTAATTGTTTGAATCGACTTTTCCTGTAAAACCGTTTGCAATAAAGCATATAACGTAGTCGTTTTACCACTTCCCGTTGGTCCGGTAAATAAAATAATGCCAGCACGATTCGTCATCCATTTTTTCATTTTTTTTAATTGATAAGGAAACATGAAAAGTTGATCAAGTGTGAGGTCTTTTTCTTGAGGTAGAATTCGTATTGCTAAGCTTTCTATATTGTTGTTTACAGGTAAAGTTGACAAGCGAAGAGCAAACTTTTTTTGAGAAGCTGTTTGATGTATGATTGTTCCATTTTGTGGTTTTCTAATTTCACCTATATCCATTCCAGAAGAAAATTTATAATGCGTAAGTAAAAGTTGGTATTGACTAGTAAGGATTGTTTTGTGTAATATTCTTTTTCCGTGAATACGAAAGTAGATGTTTGTTTGATGAGGGAAAGGATAAAAATGAATATCTGATGCACGAGCTTGAAACGCAGATACGAGAAGCTTATTTGATAGTGTTGCTGCGGGATTCAATAAAGTCACCTCCTTTATTTAAATATGCAACAAATTAATTATTCGACCCTTTTTGACAAACTCCTTCTTTTTTTATAAATATTTTTAAAAATGTATAAATATTTTGTTTGCTGTATAATAAAAAGGAGTTTAGTTGTGGTAAGTAGGGGGATTAAAAATGACAACGATCTATTTAATTGGATTTATGGGAAGCGGCAAAAGTAGTATTGGAAAAAAATTAAGTGAAATGATGGACGTTACACAGGCAGATACGGATATATTTGTTGAAGAAAAACATCAAATGAGTATAGCTGATATTTTCAAAAATGATGGGGAGAGTGCCTTCCGTACTTATGAAACAGAAGCATTGAAGCAAATCACAGACAAAATAATTTCCACTGGGGGAGGGATAGTTGAAAAAGATGTAAATAGGAGCTTCATGAGAAAAAATGGATTTATTATTTATTTGCAAACATCCTTTGATACTATCGCTCGCAGGCTGCAAAATGATCAAGAAAGACCATTGTGGCAAAAAAACATGAGTGATCAGAAAAAAATGTATGAGAGAAGAGCAGAGATGTATAAATCATGCTGTGATTATATTGTAGTCACGGATAATAAATCGATCAATGAGATCGCAAAGGAAATAATTAATTTATTAAAATGCTGACACTAATTGAATAACCCACTCTTTTTTTGCGAATGATAATAAATAAAAGGGTGGGATTTACTATTTCAGGAAGCGATTACATTAAATATTTAACACAACAACTTACTATCTATATGAATTTGCCAGCAAACGAGAGAAAAAAAAGAAAAAGTGACCAAAAGCATGATCGACCCTTATACTCAAATCGATGGTTAGGCATGGTACCATTTGTCTTAAAAACACTATTAAAGAAGGCAAAATAGCAGATTAACCCGTTATATGGGGGCTTAACCTGCTATTTTTTTACAAGAAAATCATCTTTCAGATATACAATGCCGCCATTTATTACTTTATAGGTAATGCGCGGTTTATATCTGTTTGTAATTTCGTTTATTTCTTTCTCCAAATATTCCTCTTCTTGTGCATTATTGTAAAAATGATGTACCAATTGAACTTCCTCTTCCAATGTATCTATCGCCTCATTTGCCCATTGATGTGATTGATTGTTTATATAATCATCAATGATTGTTTCTATCCGTTTAAATCCGCTTTTGAGTTTTATGATAGGTGAAATTGTATAACAATAATTTGATATAGTCATATTCAAATTTATATTCTGAAGTATATTCATCATATCTGATTTCATCATACCGTTTACCAAATGGAGGCCGATTGAAAAAATTTCATCTTTTTTTTGTTTTCCTTCATAGCTAACTTTAATGTTGGTTATTAACCATGGAAATAAGGCAGTATTTTGTGTAGCATCTACCTTTTGAAAGAGCCTTGTAAATTGTTCCTTTTCTTTTAAGTGATTCAGAATTTGATGGAGCCGAGGGCTTCCAAAATGAATACGTTCTCCTTTTACATCTGTTTTATTTTGATTTGTCACTAAGGTTAACTTCATCGGCACTCCCTTATTCCCGGTAGCTTTTACATAATGCCAATAAAATGGACGATTCATAAGTGTTCGATCCATTTCTTCTGATAACTGCACCGTTAACGCTCCATCCTTAACGTCCTCTACCCCGCAGTGATGTGCCTTAAAATACGATTGTAAAAATTCATGTAAGTTAGTAATTTCCATAAGATTGCTCCTCCACATTTTTCATATTGGAGTTGTATTGTATAATTGACGAAAGATTGTTTAATTTAATTTTAGCTTCTCCTGTTGAAGATGATTCTGAAAAAATATCTTTGATTTCTGATTCTAAATCAGTGATATTTAATTCTGTTAAAATATCATCTAAGTTTCCAATTACCTGTTCAAATAAATTAATTTTTTCATACAGAAGGTTCATAATATGCTCTTCAATTGTTTCGCGCAGTGCAAAATTATATATATGCACGTTTTTTTCTTGGCCATAACGATGAATTCTTCCTATCCGTTGTTCAAGTCTCATAGGATTCCAAGGTAAATCATAATTTATTAAATGATTGCAAAATTGCAGGTTTATACCTTCTCCACCTGCTTCCGTTGCAATAAGAACTTGAGCATGATCTTTAAATAGTTGACGCATCCAATCTTTTTTTCCACGTTTAAACCCGCCTCGATAAGGTACGGATGTTATCCCGTGTTGATGTAGGTACCATTGAAGATAGTGCTGACTTGCTCGATATTCAGTAAAAATAATAACTTTCTCTCCATGAAACTGATTTATTAAGTCAACTACCTTTGCGGCCTTTGCATGATGTGGCAGTTGCGCAATCTTTTCTATAATTGGCTGCACAAATTCTTTTTTGCTTTCGTCTTTAGCTAAACTTTGTAAGGATAAATAACAGGCTTCTCTTGAAGAACATATCTCTCTTAAATAAGTTATTTTAGAAAATGTAGATAAAGGTCCTGTAATCGCATTTAAATCATCATAAACTGCTTTTTCTTCTTTACTAAAGTTGAGCCAGATTGTTTCGATCGTTCGTTTAGTAGTATTTAATTCAGTGCCTTTTCGTGTGTTACGTATCATTACTTTTTGGATCAATTTCTTTAAATATGCATCTTGGTGAATCTTTTTTCTGTTTTTACCATACTGTTCTAAAAATGATTCATAATTTCCTAAGTGACCTGGTTTTAGAATAGATACCAAATTGAATATTTCAACAAGACGATTCTGAACAGGTGTTGCAGTTAAAAGTAAACAATACTTCTTTTTCACGTCACGAACAAATGCATAATTTTTTGTTTTATGATTTTTAAGCTTATGTGCCTCATCAATTAATAAAAAATCATAATCTAAATCTAAAATCGATTCACGATGAGGGGGACGCTTTGCTGTATCAATTGATGAAATAATAATATTACACTGCTCCCATGAATAATTTTTTCTATGTGCCACAGCTGGGATAAAAAACTTTTCATTCAGTTCAGTAACCCACTGATTTACTAAGGAAGCAGGCACTAATATAAGAGCTTTTTTTACCAAACCTCTTATCATATATTCTTTTAAAATTAATCCAGCTTCAATCGTCTTTCCTAATCCAACCTCATCGGCTAAAATTGCCCTTCCGTTCATTTGTTCGATAGCTTGTTTAGCTGACTCAATTTGATGAGGCATAAACTCCATATGCGGGAGGTATTCCAGAGCCCTTAAACCATTGAATTCTGGAGTTATCGTTGTTAGTTCCGCCTGATATGCCATTTGAAAGAGATCCCAGTTTGAAAAAGGACCTTCTTTCTCTAAAGTTGTCTCCAAATCATCTATAAAAGTAAAATCTTTTTGAATATGAATTTGCTCCATAATATACTCCCTTATCAATAGAAATAATTACTTTTGCTAAAATCAAAAAAATCGATTATTTAATATGATTTTTTTGTTTTATGTGGTATAATGCACTTGAAAACAGATTTCAATGATTGATACATAGTATAACCAACTATTTCTTTTTTCATAAAGTAAATAAGCGAATGAATACAAGGGGAGAGCTTACTGTCAGGAATTCATTTAATTTTTCCAACATTCTTACAGTAACGCCGAAGGAGCAAGCAATTAGCGAATCTCTCAGGTAAAAAGACTCTTGTAGGACGCGGTCTCTGGAGAGTGTTCACATTGTGTGGACCACCCACGAAGCAAATGTTTGTTTTGAGTCTTCTGTTTTCAAGACAAATGTGCAACTTTCTGGTTGAAGGACAGAGGTTTCCTGTATTATCAGTGAAATCTCTATTTTTTTATGTCAAAAAAGGAGTGGATAAAATGAGTGAATTAAAGCGAACCCCTTTATACCCTGAATATGAAAAATCTGGGGCAAAGACAATTGACTTTGGCGGATGGGATTTACCTGTTCAATTTTCAGGTATAAAACACGAACATAATGTCACACGAACAAAAGCAGGATTGTTTGATGTATCTCATATGGGAGAGATAGCGATTAAAGGCCCAAAAAGTTTAGATTTCCTGCAAAAAGTTGTAACAAATGATGTTTCTAAACTAGTGCCGAAACGTGCCCAGTACACTTTTATGTGTTATGAGGACGGGGGTACTGTGGACGATTTTCTTATTTATATGTTAGAAGAAAATAACTATTTACTAGTTGTTAATGCAGCAAACACAGAAAAAGATTATGACTGGCTAATCAAACAAAATAACTATAATAATGACGAGTTGATTATTGAAGATGTATCTAAGAACTATGTTCAGTTAGCTTTACAAGGTCCAAAAGCTGAAGAAATCCTGCAAACTTTAACTGATACAAATTTAAGTGAAATTAAGTTTTTCCGCTTTGAAAATCCTGTTTATTTTTCTTCTTTGGAAGCAGGAGCAATTGTTTCACGTACTGGTTATACAGGTGAAGATGGATTTGAGATTTATATTGATCAACATAGCGGCCGTGATTTCTGGAACTTAATCTTACAAGCTGGAAAAGATAAAGGATTAGAACCAATAGGATTAGGTGCAAGAGATACACTACGATTTGAAGTAAATTTACCTTTATATGGTCAGGAACTTTCAAGGGATATTTCCCCAATAGAAGCTGGGTTGAAATTTGCAGTAAAAGTAAATAAACCAGTCGATTTTATAGGAAAAGAAGCGTTGAAAAAACAAATAGAAGAAGGGACAAATCGAAAGCTGATTGGGATTGAAATGATTGATAAAGGTATCCCTCGTACTGGATATGAGGTCTACTATAATAATGAAAAAATAGGTTACATTACATCTGGAACCCAATCACCTTCCTTGCAAAAAAATATTGGATTAGCTTTAGTAAATTCTGAATTTACTGAAGAGGGGACAGAACTTGTTGTTCAAGTACGTAAGCGAAAATTAAAAGCCGTTGTCATTAAAACACCTTTTTATAAGAAATAGGGGGAGGATTTTAGTATGGATTTCCGATATTTACCAATGACCGAAACAGATAAAAAAGAGATGTTAGAAACAGTAGGCGTACAATCAACTGATGAGTTATTTTCTGATATTCCAGAGGATGTTCGTTTCAACGGGGAATTAAATTTAAAACAGCCAACTAGTGAAGCTGAGCTTAAAAATGAACTTACAGCAATGGCAAATAAAAATACGAATGTAAAACAATATACTTCTTTCTTAGGGGCTGGAGTTTACGATCACTTTATTCCTTCTGTAGTTGATCATGTTATTTCAAGATCCGAATTTTACACAGCTTATACACCATATCAACCAGAAGTGTCTCAAGGGGAATTGCAAGCAATCTTTGAATTTCAAACGATGATTTCTGAATTAACCGGCATGCCTATTTCTAACTCTTCTATGTATGATGGCGGCACAGCACTTGCTGAAGCTGTAAATCTGAGTGCAGCACAAACGCGTAAAAAGAAAATCCTTGTATCTAAGACCGTCCACCCAGAATCAAGGGCTGTAATTGAAACCTATTCGAAAGGGCCAAACCTCGAAATTGTTGAAATTGATCATAATAATGGTAAAACTGATTTAAACCAACTTGAAAAAGAATTAGATGAAGATACAGCTAGTGTCGTCATTCAATATCCGAATTTTTTCGGACAAATCGAATCGCTAGATAAGGTAAACGAACTAATTCAAAACCAAAAGAAAACGATGTTTATTGTTTCTAGTAATCCATTGGCTTTAGGTTATTTAACACCTCCAGGGGAGTTTGGTGCAGATATTGTAGTTGGTGACACCCAGGTATTTGGTATACCTGCGCAATTTGGAGGCCCTCATTGCGGTTATTTTGCCACAACAAAAAAATTAATGCGAAAAGTTCCAGGGAGACTAATCGGTCAAACTACAGATGAAGACGGGGTAAGAGGCTTTGTTTTAACCTTACAGGCCAGAGAACAGCATATTCGAAGAGATAAAGCAACTTCCAATATTTGTTCCAATCAAGCATTAAATGCATTAGCAAGTTCCGTAGCAATGAGTTCTTTAGGTAAACATGGTGTGAAAAAAATGGCTGTACTAAACATGCAAAAAGCTCGATATATGAAACAAAGACTAGAAGAATCCTCTATTTCAGTTGTTTCTGAAGGACCTTTTTTTAATGAATTTGTTATCAAACTATCGAACTCTGTTTCAGCTACAAATGATAAATTACTGGATAAAGGAATCATTGGCGGCTATGATCTAGGACTCGTTTATCCGGATTTAGAAAATCATATGTTAGTTGCTGTAACTGAAATTCGCACAAAAGAGGAAATTGACACTTTTGTTAAAGAATTGGGGGATATCAATGGCTAAAAAGGATTTTCCATTAATTTTTGAACGTAGTAAAGAAGGCAGAACCAGTTATAATTTACCCGAATTAGATTTTCCTGCATTTGATTTGGAGGAGGAACTTGATGAGACATATATTCGAAAGACTGCTCCAGAACTGCCTGAAGTGAGCGAACTAGAAATTATGCGTCATTATACAGGCCTTTCAAATCGTAATTTCGGAATTGATTCTGGGTTTTATCCATTAGGGTCCTGTACAATGAAATACAACCCAAAAATCAACGAAGATGTCGCTCGCTTAGAGGGGTTTAGTCAAATTCACCCGCACCAGGATCCAAAAACGGTGCAAGGTGCATTAGAAATGATGTATGATTTACAGACTTCACTAAAAGAAATTACTAATATGCATGAAGTCTCACTACAACCGGCTGCAGGGGCACAAGCTGAATGGACAGCATTAATGATGATTCGTGCCTTTCACGAAGCAAACGGTGATTACAATCGAACAAAAGTTATTGTTCCTGATTCTGCTCATGGAACAAACCCGGCATCTGCATCAGTAGCAGGGTTCGATGCTGTTACAGTTAAATCCAATGAACAGGGGTTAGTGGATTTAGAAGACTTAAAGCGTGTCGTTGACGAGGATACAGCAGCTTTAATGCTTACGAATCCAAACACACTTGGCTTATTTGAAACTGAAATTGTAGAAATGGCTAAAATTGTACATGATGCAGGAGGCAAACTATATTATGATGGCGCGAACATAAATGCTATTATGGGTTATGCGCGCCCAGGAGATATGGGATTTGATGCTGTACATTTAAACTTGCATAAAACATTTACCGGTCCGCATGGCGGCGGTGGTCCTGGTTCAGGTCCGGTTGGAGTTTCTGAAGAATTGGCTCCATTCTTACCAAAACCATTGCTTGTAAAAAAAGATGATTTCTATTCTTTTGATTACGACAGACCTCAATCAATTGGTAGGGTAAAACCATATTATGGAAATTTCGGTATTAATTTGAGGGCTTATACGTATATACGCACGAT
The DNA here is from genome assembly GCF_017874635.1 of Virgibacillus alimentarius. NCBI lineage: Bacteria > Bacillati > Bacillota > Bacilli > Caryophanales > Bacillaceae > Virgibacillus > Virgibacillus alimentarius. The sequence goes on along the minus strand of NZ_JAGIKX010000002.1, from coordinate 9,050 downwards.
GGGTGCTGAAGGCCTTAAAAAGGTAAGTGAGTATGCTGTGCTAAACGCAAATTATATGATGCGCAAGTTGGAAAAAGAATATGACCTGCCATTTACCCAGCATTGTAAACATGAATTTGTTTTATCTGGTAAAAAACAGAAAAAATTGGGGGTACGTACGTTAGATATAGCGAAGCGACTGCTAGATTATGGCTATCATCCTCCAACCATCTATTTCCCATTGAACGTGGAAGAAGCACTTATGGTTGAGCCTACAGAAACAGAATCTAAAGAGACATTAGATGGTTTCATCGATACGATGTTGTCTATTTCAGAAGAAGTCGAAAAGGAGCCTGAATTAGTTCAAGAAGCCCCTCATAATACAATTGTTAAACGAATGGACGAAACTACAGCAGCAAGAAAACCTGTTTTGCGCTATTATGAAGAGTAATATTATAAAAAAGAACGACTCAGACGGTCTGGTCTTAAGTGTCTGAGTCGTTCTTTTCTATATCTAAAATGGTATTTTTAATTTTTTATTTTTCCTGTCCATTTTTTAAAGCCGCCTTTTAATTGATTGATATCTTGATATCCTTTTTTATGAAGGAGTTGAGCTGCTCTCGCCGATCTAGTAGTACCTTGGCAATATAGATAAACAGGTTTATCTGGCCGTATTTCCACAAGTCGTTGACGCATTTGAGTAACGGGTATATTTCTTGCTCCAAGAATGTGTCCTTTCTCAAACTCTTGCGGCTCTCTTACATCAATTAATTGCGCTTTTCGATATCCTTTTCGAAATTGTTCTTCAGTTAAAGTTTTCAAAAATGTGCCTTGTCGAAAGTATCGAAATATACCTATTGCAAGTAAAACAACAAGGACTAAAATAACATATTTCATAATAATTCCACCGTCTTTCTCTTTTCTACTAACTCTATTATAGGAGGTATATGTTATATTTTCAAAGTATTTTCTCTCCCAGATTTAATAAGATACGAAATAAAATATTGTACTTATAAAAGAGTGTCGAACAATGTCTAATATGTTTACATATAAACAGTAAATTGAACTCTTTCCACCAATACTATATATGGTATTTCTAATTCATTTGTGCACAATATATTGTTTTAATATTTTTTAATATGGTATGGTGTTAGTAACACAATAAACCAAAATCTAATTTACTTTTGAAAATGAAAAGGAGCGATCATATTGTCGTCTACTATGGGGACAAATAAACAGATCGATGTACAAAAACTTAATGAAGATATTAAATTGTTTCCACAAGTCTATCCGATAACACAAGATATGAAGCTAACATATAAGGGAGTTTCTAGATTAGTGATGCTTGATCGGTATTCCTTTACAGATATTGAACAGAAAACATTAAAAAAAGGGGATTTTGTTGTATTAACAGTTAAGTCAGACCCATCATTTCCAACTCGCGGAACGGGTTTTATCCAGTCGATTGATTGGGAAAATAAACAAGCGGATATAGCAGTAGATCAAGACTTTTTGTCTGCATTAGATAGTGAAGAAGAAATAAACAAAGGTGTCGTAACTAGAACGCTAGATGTCATTGATAAACCATTAGAAATTTTTTATGAACAAATCGCTCGACGAAATGCAGCTGATTTATCAAAGGTAGAGCAAACCAAAGAGAATCAAGGAGAGTGGTTTAATAAGTTTATTCAAGAACTAACCAGTTTAAACTTTATTCCAGCAGGTAGAGTATTGTATGGGGCTGGTTCAAAAAAAGATGTAACCTATTTTAATTGCTACGTTATGCCTTACATTCAAGATTCGCGTGAGGGTATTTCCGATCACAGGAAACAAGTCATGGAGATTATGAGTCGAGGTGGCGGTGTTGGTACAAATGGTTCAACATTAAGACCGAGAAACACATTAGCAAGGGGGGTAAACGGAAAATCATCCGGTTCAGTATCATGGTTAGATGACCTTGCTAAATTAACGCATTTAGTTGAACAGGGTGGGTCACGACGTGGCGCGCAAATGATAATGCTAGTCGATTCACATCCTGATATCATCGAATTTATTATTTCAAAAATGCAAAATCCAAGAATTCTTCGCTATTTAATCGAAAATACAGAAGATGAACAAATAAAAAAGCTGGCTAAAGAAAAACTAAAATTTACCCCTTTAACAGAAACAGAAATTGAATTATACCAAGGAGTCGTGAACTATAAAAACATGTCGGGTCTTGGGGGCTTTACACAAGCAGCTATAAAAGAAGCGGAAGAAAAACTTCTTACTGGTGGCACATATTCAGTAAATAACCCTGAATTTTTAACAGGAGCTAATATCTCTGTTTGCTTAACAAGAGAACTAATGGAAGCTATTGAAAACGATGATATGTATGAGCTACGGTTTCCTGATGTAGAAAATTATACAGACGAGGAAATGAAAGCATACAATGATAATTGGCATTATATTGGAGATGTTCGGCAATGGGAAAAGATGGGGTATGGTGTTCGCGTATACCGTAGAATAAGAGCAAAAGACTTATGGAACTTAATTAATATATGCGCAACTTACTCGGCTGAACCAGGTATTTTCTTTATAGATAATGCGAATGACATGACTAATGCTAAGGCCTACAAAGACCAAGTAATTGCTACTAATCCATGTGGTGAGCAACCTTTAGCACCGTATTCTGTTTGTAATTTAGCCGCAGTTAATTTAGCAGAAATGGCAAATAAAGCTAAAAAAACAGTAAACTTTAACAAATTAAAAGAAACCGTCCAAATTGGAGTACGGATGCAAGATAATGTTATTGATGCAACACCATATTTCTTAGAAGAAAATAAAAAACAGGCACTTGGTGAGCGCAGAATAGGGCTTGGAGTAATGGGGTTACATGACTTACTTATCTATTGTGAGACGGTGTATGGTTCATCGAAAGGTAACCAATTAATCAATCAAATTTTTGAAGTTATAGCTACAACTGCTTATAGAACATCTATTGAACTTGCTAAAGAGAAAGGGAGCTTTCCATTTTTAATTGGAAAATCAGATGTGGAAACGCAAAAATTAAGAGAAGCCTTTATAAATACGGGATATATGAAACAAATGCCAAAAGATATAAGAGAAGATATCTTAAAATACGGCATCCGTAACTCACATTTGTTAACAGTTGCTCCAACCGGATCTACCGGTACAATGACAGGGGTTAGTACAGGATTGGAACCATACTTTTCTTTTTCGTACTATCGAAGTGGACGACTTGGTAAATTTATCGAAGTTAAAGCAGGTATCGTGCAGGAATTTTTAGAAACAAATCCAGATGTTAATCCAAAGAACTTACCAGATTGGTTTATTTCTGCAATGGATTTAACTCCTGAAGCACACGCGGACACACAATGTGTCATTCAGCGCTGGGTCGATAGTTCTATATCGAAAACCGTTAATGCACCAAAAGGCTATACGGTTGACCAAGTTGATAAGGTATACCGGAGGCTATATAAATGCGGAGCGAAAGGTGGTACAGTTTATGTCGACGGTAGTAGGGATTCTCAAGTTTTAACATTAAAAGCTGAAGAAAATTTGCATGATAAATCAGAGGAGCAATCCAAAAATAGTTCTAAACCTAAGACTGTTTCTATGGATACCATGCAAAAGCTGAAGAAAATGAATGTTACAATAGGTTCTAAAATCGGTGACAGATGCCCGGTTTGTCGTGAAGGAATCGTCGCAGATATTGGCGGCTGCAACACATGTACAACCTGTGGTGCTCAACTTCAATGTGGTTTATAATAGAAAAGAGCTATACGGTAATTAGCTCTTTTCTATTTGGGATATGTTTAGATTTTTATTTTTAAAGTAATATTTTAAGTGTGATAATTAAAATGGAAGTCAAAATCAATTAGGATAATTTCTCTTTATTTTCTTTTAATTGTTGTTGCTTTAAATCTTTAATACGGCTTTTGTCGGATTTAAAGTAATTTACTAAATCCCCAATTCGATCAATGGATTCCCAACTTAAATGATGCTCTATTCCTTCTACATCATCATATATTTTTTCCTCATTTACACCAATTATTTCAAGAAACTCTTCTAATAATTCATGTCTAAAAACGAGTCGCTCTCCAATTTTCTTTCCTTTCGATGTTAAAACAAAGCCACGATACTTTTCATAGTTTAAATAATTGTCTTTATCAAGTTTTTGTACCATTTTTGTGACAGAAGACGGGTGCACCATTAGCGCTTCTGCTAGATCAGATACACGTGCGTAACCCTTTGTTTCAATTAAATTGTATATTTGTTCTATGTAATCTTCCATACTAGGTGTTGGCATATTAATTCTCCTCATTTCAAGAATATTTTTTAGTTTATGCAACTTTGTTTCTTTATTTGATCATACATGAAATAGCCTAGTTACACAAGTGAAACTCAAATCAACTACTCTTTTTATCCTTTTTACAAAAGTAAATTCTAAATAAGTTCTAAAATTAAAGGTAAATGATTAAAAATGTACAAAGGAAATATAAGGAGAGGGTTATGAAAATTGATGGGGTGTTTTCAGGCGGGGGAGTTAAGGCGTATAGTTTTATTGGGGCATTACAAAGTTTAGAAGATAAAAAGGTAACTCTAGAACGAGTAGCAGGGACGTCAGCAGGGGCTATTATAGCATCATTCATTGCAGCTGGATATCACCTTGAGGAAATCAATAAAATTATGAAAGAGTTAGATTTAAAACAGTTTTTAGACCCTCCCAGTCTCAGTACCTTTGTTCCATTTAGTAAGTGGTTTTTTTTATATTTTCAAATGGGACTTTATAAAGGCAATACATTTGAAAGCTGGATCCATGAAAAACTGGCATCTAAAAACATCTATACTTTCAGCGATATACAAAGTGGTTATCTTAAGGTCGTTGTAAGTGATATTACATTGGGAAAGTTGGTGGTGCTGCCAGATGATCTGCAAAGAATCTATGGGATTGATCCCAACTTCTTCCCGATTTCAAAAGCAGTAAGGATGAGTGCAGGTTTTCCTTATTTTTTCATGCCAAAAAAACTACCTGGAAAAAATAAGACAAAAAGTTTAATTGTTGACGGAGGCCTATTAAGCAATTTCCCATTATGGATTTTCGAAAATAAAAATCATACTCCAATGCGGCCGATTATTGGTGTTAAATTAAGTGAGTCTATGGAAAAAATGAAGCCAAGACATATTAAAACTGCCTTAGATATGTTGCATGCTCTTTTTTCCACCATGAAACAGGCTCATGATACAAGGTATGTTTCTAAATCAAAACAGAATAACATTATTTTTATTCCAGTTGATCACATTGAAGCAACTGATTTTGATATTAGTGAAAAAATAAAGCATGAATTAATTGAAACTGGAAAATATCATGCAGATCAGTTTTTAATGTATTGGCCAAGGTAGTTTTAGACAAGTGAGCATAAAAGAATCAATAAAAACGAGCTATCTCAATTAGAAGCTCGTTTTTTCTTCTTGGATTTATTCCCTTCAATTACACGCAGATGACTAGCTCGTCTTGAAGGTTTTTTCTTCACTTGCAATGATTGTAGATTCTTTCTTGTCGAAGTCTTTATATTTGGATTGCGGCGTTGTTTATATTTTGCTTTTGATTGTTTTACAGCTTTTTTGTATTTTTTCATATCATTAGATGGGGCTCGATTTCTAAGAAAAAGAAAATAGATCGCAGCAAAAACAGCTACACCAATCCCGATCATCAAAAATAGATTAGCCAAAAAACTTGTTGCATTCGAGTAGAGTTGAGTAACTACCCCTATTAAAGCTAAACCAATAATAATATAAACTAGAAAGGTTAACTTATTTCGTGCCATCAGAAGGCCTCCTCCCATAAATTAAAGGATTTTATCCTTTTATTACTTATATACCACTTTTAACAACCTTTATAGCATCACTTTCTGAAACTTTTATGAAAAATAATGACATCTCCCTTTATGACGATTGTCAACTACTAAGATTATTCCCTTTTTATCCTAAAATATTCAAATATAACCTTATTTTGTTCATAAAGATTTAATGGATTGTTTTTTTGTTATACTTTGGGTCCTCAATGCTATTTTACAAGATACCTGTCAATATAACTAGATATAAATATCCACTTTAGTAATATTTACATTAAAATCAAGGAGTCGTTCATGACTGATTTAAAGGCAATTGGTAACAATAAGAATGGAGGTGTTTATGGTGACGGAAAAAAATAATGAACAAGATTATCAAAAAAGCCCGATATCTGTTTTAGGAAAAGCCTTGATAAATGGATTTTTCGGCGGAATATTTTGGAGTATCATTGGGGTAGTGATGTATTATTTTAATTTTGCTGAGGTCGCTCCAAAGACTTTTTTATTACGTTCATGGACTAAGGCTCAGTGGACAACTGGTTGGTTAGGTGAGGTTGTATCCATATTTATGGTAGGTGTTCTTTCCATTTTGGTCGCTGTCATATACTACGGGTTATTTAAAAAGATTAATTCCATGTGGATCGGTGTTGTTTATGGATTAATCGTTTGGGGAATCGTCTTTTATATATTGGAGCCCATATTTTCAACAGTTCCCGAGCTCACTGAATTTAACCAAGATACAATTGTATCTACAATCTGCTTATTTATATTATATGGATTATTTATTGGTTATTCCATCTCCTTTGATTATTACGAAATGTTGATTCGGCTACAACAAAAAAAGAAAACGTAAGAGAGAAGCTATATTTTTCTGTCAACATTACCAATTTATGATAAACTGATAACTACTGTTGGTTCTGATTCATAAACAAAGAGGAATGATAAATATGAAGAAGCTTTTATTACTAAATGGACCAAATATAAATGTGCTTGGTATGCGCGAAAAAGATGTTTATGGAGAATTTTCTTTAAAAGACATCGAAAATGAACTAAAAGAACTTCTAAACGACTATTATTACGAACTGGACTGTTTTCAATCCAATCATGAAGGAGATTTAATTGACTGTCTCCATAAAGCTAATGGTAAATATGAAGGGATTATTTTTAACCCAGCTGCATACACACATACAAGTATTGCTCTCCACGATGCAATCAAAGCAATTAAGACTCCTGTTATTGAAGTCCATATTTCTAACATTTACAATCGAGAGGAGTTTCGCCGTACTTCAATGCTCGCCCCTGCCTGTATTGGCCAAATTTCAGGTATGGGGATAAATAGTTATCGGCTTGCAGCATTAGCTTTTATACATGATACTAAGTAATTGGTGCATAAATAATTAGATAGAAGGAGATGAAAAAGATTGGGGAAACTAACAAAATTAAGAAATTTATTAGAAGAAAACCAGCTAGATGCTATGATAATAACAAGTCCAATTAACAGAAGGTACATAACGGGATTTACCGGGACCGCAGGCGTTGCTATTGTCAGTAAAAATGACAGCAGATTCATCACAGATTTTCGTTACATAGAACAAGCATCGGAACAAGCTTCTAGCTTTACCATCGTAGAACATAAGAAAGCGATCGAACATGAAATTAAAAATCAACTACAAGAGTTAAAAGTAACAAAGGTCGGTTTTGAAAAAGAAAACCTTACGTATTCGAAATACGAACGCTTTAAAAAACTATTCGATGTTGATTTAGTACCTGTTAGCGGCATTGTTGAGCAAATTCGTTTAATTAAAACGAAAGACGAACTTGCAATCTTAAAAAAAGCAGCTGAAATAGCTGATGCAGCATTTGATCATATTCAAAGCTATATTAAACCAGGGGCAAAAGAAATAGATATTTCCAATGAATTAGAATTTTTCATGCGTAAGCAAGGTGCAACCTCATCAAGTTTTGATATTATAGTTGCTTCCGGTGAAAGATCTGCGTTGCCGCATGGTGTAGCTTCTTCTAAAGAAATTCAACACGGGGAGCTAGTAACCCTGGATTATGGTGCATTATACCAGGGCTATTGTTCAGATATGACAAGAACAATAGCAGTTGGAGATATTAACAGTGAATTAAGAACGATCTATGAAACTGTATTAGAGGCACAATTAAGAGGTGTTCAAGGAATTAAACCTGGAATGACTGGGATAGAAGCAGATGCTTTAACAAGGAATTATATTTCTAAAAAGGGATATGGCGAAAACTTTGGACATTCAACCGGACATGGGATAGGGCTGGAAGTACACGAAGGACCCGCCTTATCCAAACGTTCAGATGTAAAATTATCTCCAGGAATGGTTGTTACTGTTGAACCCGGCATATATGTTCCAGGGGTTGGAGGATGTAGAATAGAAGACGACCTTATTATTACAGAAACAGGTAATGAACGTTTAACCTATGCACCTAAAGATTTAATACAATTATAATTGAAACAGGAGGAACATAAATATGATTTCAGTAAACGATTTTAAAACTGGATTAACAATTGAAGTAGATAACAGTATTTGGCAAGTAATGGAATTCCAACATGTAAAACCTGGAAAAGGGGCTGCATTTGTTCGTTCAAAACTTCGTAATTTAAGAAATGGAAATATTCAAGAGAAAACATTCCGTGCAGGTGAGAAAGTAAACCGAGCCCATATTGAAAATAGAAAAATGCAATATTTATATGCTTCTGGCGATGTTCATGCATTTATGGATACAAATACGTATGAACAAATTGAAATGCAAACAAGCCAATTGGAGCGGGAACTAAATTTTATTAAAGAAAATATGGAAGTAACAGTTATGACATATGAAGGTGAAGTAATTGGTATTGATTTACCAAATAATGTGGAATTAGAAGTCATCGAAACAGAACCAGGTATAAAAGGGGACACAGCAAGCGGTGGCTCAAAACCTGCTAAATTAGAAACCGGACTTACGGTCCAAGTACCTTTTTTTATCAACCAGGGAGATGTGCTGGTTATCAATACATCTGATGGCAAATACGCATCACGCGCATAGTTTTATTTTAATTAATATAGAGCAATTCATTATCAGAGTAGTCCATGATGGACTGCTCTTTTTTTAGTGCGCCCAGCATGGGCTATAACTTGGTGGTGAAAGTCCACTACAGGCTTGGCAGTAGGAACTGTTAGCTGAAAGCAAGGGTGTCCA